>JAJXVM010000020.1 GCA_021782135.1 Myxococcales bacterium
GACGAGCTGGAGTGCGCGCTGCTGCTGGTGCGGTGAGGAGCCGGCGAGGGCGCCTCGCCGGCTCCGGGACCCTACATGCCGATGGCGGCCGCGGCGCGGGCGAGCTTGCTCACGGTCTCCGGGCCGACGCCGAGCACGATGACCGCGACCACCGCCAGCGCGAGCGCGACCTGGATGGCGGGCGAGATGAGCCCGATCTCCCGGTCCTCGGCGGGGCGCATGTACATGTAGACCACCACGCGCAGGTAGTAGTAGGCGCCGAGGGCCGAGGTGAGCATGCCCACCACCGCCAGCCCGTAGGCGTGGGCGGAGATGGCGGCCTGGAAGACGAGCAGCTTGCCGATGAAGCCGGCGGTGGGCGGCACGCCCGCGAGCGAGACCATGAACACCGCCATCGCGAACGCGAGGCCCGGCCGCTTGCGGCCGAGCCCGGCGAAGCGCTCCAGGTCCCAGGCGTCGGCCGGCTCCTCGTCGAGGCTGCGCCCGCGCCGCTCCAGCACCGCGACCACGGCGAAGGCGCCCACCACGGTGGCGGTGTAGGAGGCCAGGTAGAACAGGATCGAGGAGAGGGCCGCCTCGCGCGCGCCGGCGGCCGCGGCCGCGACCACGCCGACGAGCAGGTAGCCGGCGTGGGCGATGGAGCTGTAGGCCAGCATCCGCTTCACGCTGCGCTGGGTGAGGGCGAGCCAGTTGCCGAAGAGCATCGACACGAGCGCCAGGGCGGCGAGCACCCAGGCGAAGCTGTTCGCGGCCGAGGCCGGGGTGGCCTGGAAGGCGACCAGGGCGAGGCGCGTCAGCACCGCGAAGGCGGCGGTCTTCACGCCGGCCGCCATGAAGGCGGTGACCGGGGTGGGGGCGCCCTCGTAGACGTCGGGGGTCCAGACGTGGAACGGCACCGCCGCGACCTTGAAGGAGAGCCCCACCGCGACCAGCCCGAGGCCGACCACCAGCAGGGGGCCCTGGGCGCGGCCGATCTCCGCGAACAGGGTGCTGCCGGCGGCGCCGTAGACCAGCGCCGTCCCGTAGAGGAGCAGCGCCGAGGAGAAGGAGCCGAGGATGAAGTACTTGAAGGCGGCCTCGGCCGGCTTCTTGCCGCGGCGGATGTAGGCCGCGAGCGCGTAGGTCGAGATGCTCATCACCTCGATGGAGATGAAGGCGAAGAGCAGGTCGGTGGCGGACCCGAGGAGCGCCATGCCCGATGCGCCGAAGAGCGCCAGCGCGTAGAACTCGCCGCGCTCGGCCTGGCGCGCGCGCAGCCAGCCCGCGCCCACCAGCGCCGACAGCGCCAGCCCGGCGCAGACGATCACGGTGACGAAGGTGGAGAAGGCGTCCACGGTGGCCTGGCCGTTGAAGATGACGCCGGGCGACCCGCCGCCCGCCGCGGCGACCGCGGCCAGGATCGAGAAGAGCACCGTGAGCGAGGCCTGGTAGCCGCGCCGGGTCGAGGCGAGGAACACCTCGCTCAGCAGAAGGATGAGCGCTCCTCCGGAGAGGATGCCCACCGGCGCCAGCGCCGCGAAATCCTGGGTGGGGAAGTTCATCGCACCGTTCCTTCGAGGCCGGGGGCGGTGAGCGCCGCGGCGAGGCCGGGGGTCTCGGTGCCCGTGCTCGGCGGGCGCCCCGGCTGGACGTTCTGGAGCTGCTGTTCGGCGGTCTGGAACCGCGCCAGGAGCCGGTCCACCGCGGGGCGAGCCGGGTCGAGGAACGGCTGCGGCGCGAGCCCCATCACCACGATGAGGACGATGAGCGGGGCGATGACCACCACCTCGCGCGCCGACAGGTCGGGCAGGTGCCGGTTCGCGGCGCTCACGATGCGGCCGAAGAAGACCTTCTCCACCATCCAGAGCATGTAGACCGCGCCGAGGATCACGCCGGTGGCGCCGACGGCCGCGTACCAGGGAGCCCGGTGGAGCTTGCCCAGCCAGGTGCCCGAGAGGATGAGGAACTCGCCGACGAAGCCGTTGGTACCCGGCAGGCCGATCGAGGAGAGGGTCACGACCAGGAAGGCGGTGGCGAGCCACGGCACCTGCTTGGCGATGCCGCCGTACTCGGAGATGAGCCGGGTGTGGCGCCGCTCGTAGAGCATGCCGACGAGGAGGAAGAGCCCGCCGGTGGAGACGCCGTGGTTCAGCATCTGGTAGACGCCGCCGGTGAGCCCCTCGGCGGTGAGCGCCATGAGGCCGAGCATCACGAAGCCGAGGTGCGAGACCGAGGAGTAGGCCACCAGCCGCTTCATGTCCTTCTGCACGATGCACATGAGCGCGCCGTAGACGATGCCCACCACGGCGAGGGTGGCGATGATCGGCCGGTAGTGGAGCGCGGCCTCGGGGAAGAGGGGCAGCGCGTATCGGAAGAAGCCGAAGGTGCCCATCTTGAGGAGCACGCCGGCGAGGATCACCGAGCCGGCGGTGGGCGCCTCGGTGTGCGCGTCGGGCAGCCAGGTGTGGAGCGGGAACATCGGCACCTTCACCGCGAAGGCCACCGCGAAGGCGAGGAAGAGCCAGCGCTGGGCCGAGCCCGAGGCCTGGAGGGCGTTGCGGGCGGCGAGGTAGTCGAAGCTGCCGCCGTCGTGGGCGCGGACGTAGAGGATGGCGACCAGCATGAGGACGCTGGCGACGAAGGTGTAGACGAAGAACTTCACCGTCGCGTAGAGGCGGTTCTCCGAGCCCCAGATCCCGATGAGCAGGTACATCGGGATGAGCATCGTCTCCCAGAACACGTAGAACAGGACCAGGTCGAGGGCGGCGAAGGAGCCGAGCATGGCCGTCTCGAGCACCAGCACGGCGATCATGAACTCCTTCACCCGGTCCTGCACCGCCTGGAAGGTGGAGAGCACCACCAGCGGCGTGAGGGCGGTGGTGAGGAGCGTGAGCAGCAGCGCCACGCCGTCGAGGCCGACGTGGTAGCCGATGCCGAGCGACGGCACCCAGGGCGCGACGATCTCGAACTGGAACTCGGCCGCGCCGGGCGAGGCGTCGAAGCCGACCCAGAGTCCCAGCGAGAGCAGGAAGGTGACCAGCGACACCAGGAGCGCCAGCACCCGGTGCTGCTTCACCTCCGCCGCCGGGAAGAAGGCGAGGCCGAGCGCGCCGAAGAGCGGGAGGAAGACGATGATCGAGAGCAGGTTGTTCATGGGCTAGCGCGCCCCCGTGCCGAGCACCACCCAGAGCACCACCGCCGCCGCCACCGCGATGACCGCCGCGTAGCGCTGCAGGTCGCCGTTCTGGCCGAGCCGGAAGAAGCGGCCCAGCCCGGCGAGCACCCTGGGGATGCCGTTCACGAAGATCCCTTCGATGACGATGCGGTCGACGACCTTCCAGAGGACCCAGGCGCCGTTCTTGACGAACTTCACCACGAACAGGTCGTAGAGCTCGTCCACCCGGAACTTGTCCACGCCGAACCGGTAGAAGCCGGGGAAGGCGCGGGCGAGCTTGCCCGGGACCTCCCGCAGGTTGCCGACGTACATGGCCCAGGCGAGCGCCCCGGAGGCGAGCGCCACGCCCCAGGCCACCGCGAAGGGCCAGAGCGCGACGTGCTCCGCCGCCTCGCCGCCCTCGCCGTGGAGGATGCCGAGGGCCTGCGCGAAGACCGGGTGCATGTAGTCGCCGAAGACCTCGCCCCAACGGCCGAAGATCTCGAACCTCGGCAGGCCGAGGAGCAGCGCCACCACCGAGAGGACGGCCAGGATCCAGAGCACCCCCGTCATGGCCGGCGAGGACTCGTGCGCGTGCTCCGCCACCTTGGTGCGCGGCTTCCCCGAGAAGGTGAGGAAGTAGCAGCGCATCATGTAGAAGGCGGTGCCGGCGGCGGCGATCGTGCCGAGGACGTAGGCGATCTTGCCGACCGCGGGGAAGGCGGCGTTCTCGCTGTTGAGCGCGCCCGCCAGGATGGCGTCCTTCGAGAAGAAGCCCGACAGCGGCACGATGCCGGTGATCGCCATGGTGGCGATGAGGAAGGTCATCCGCGTGTGCGGCATCTTGTCCTTCAGGCCGCCCATGTTGCGGATGTCGGTGTCCTCGTGCATGCCGTGCATCACCGAGCCGGCGCCGAGGAAGAGGCAGGCCTTGAAGAAGGCGTGGGTGACGAGGTGCATCACGCCGGCGAAGTACACCCCGGCGCCGACGCCGATGAACATGAAGCCGAGCTGGGAGACGGTGGAGTAGGCCAGCACCTTCTTGATGTCGTTCTGGAAGAAGGCGATGGCGGCGGCGAACACCGCGGTGAGCGCGCCCACCAGGCAGACGGTGGCCATGGTGGCCGGGGCGAGCGCGAACAGGAAGGAGGTGCGGGCCACCAGGTACACGCCGGCGGTCACCATGGTGGCGGCGTGGATCAGGGCCGAGACAGGCGTCGGGCCGGCCATGGCGTCCGGGAGCCAGACGTACAGCGGCAGCTGCGCGCTCTTGCCGCAGCAGCCGACGAAGAGGCCGAGGGTGGCGAGGGTGAGCGCCCGGCCCAGCGTCCAGCCCGCGAAGGCGCCGGCGGTGAGCAGGGTGTCCACCCCGTGCCCCTTCACGGCCGCCGCGAGCTGCCCGTAGTTGGCCGTCCCGAAGATCGAGAGGATGGTGAAGACGCCGATCAGGAACCCGAAGTCGCCGATGCGGTTGGTGACGAAGGCCTTGCGCCCGCAGAACGCCTTCTGCTCGTCGGTGTACCAGAAGCCGATGAGCAGGTAGCTGCAGAGGCCCACGCCCTCCCAGCCCACGAAGGTGAGCACCAGGCTGTCGCCCAGCACCAGCGTGAGCATCGCCGCGACGAAGAGGTTCAGGTAGGTGAAGAACCTGGCGTACCCGGCGTCGTCCTCGTGCGACATGTAGGAGGTGGAGTAGACATGGATCAGCAGGCCCACGCCGGTGACCACCAGGAGGAGCGTGCCGGAGAGCCGGTCCACCCAGAGCCCCCAGGCGATGGACACCATCGCCCTCCCGTCGGGGCCCAGCACGTGGAACCAGTTCTCGCTCCCTCCGGAGGCGACGTTCCTGCCGGCGAGCACCTGGACGTACACCACCAGGGCGGAGAGAAACGCCGCGACCATCGCGCCGATGGCGATGAGGGCGACGTTGGCCTTGCCGAGCTTCCGCCCGACCAATCCGTTTACGAGCGCACCTGCGAGTGGCAGGAGGATCAGCAGCCACAGGCCGGACTGCGCCACGGTTGGGTTATCCATGGTCGGCAAGGATTACCCGCAGTGAGGCAAACCTGCAATGGCTGACTTTCGTGAGACATATCGGGGCCCAACTGGTATGTCAGGGATCAAGATGCCGGACCGGTCGGTGCAGGGCTCCGACGAGCTTCGGAAGATCCCCAAGGCCGACCGGCTGCTCGCCGCGGCCGAGCGAGAGGGGCTCCTGGCGCGGCTCGGACACGAGCCCGTGATGCAGGAAATTCGGGCACTTACCGCCTCGATCCGCGAGGCCGTGCTCGCGGGGGGGCCCTGCCCCGGAGCCGAGGTGGTGGAGTCCCGGCTGCTCGGGAGGCTCGAGGTGACCGCCCGGGGCTCCCTCCGGCCGGTCGTCAACGCCACCGGGGTCCTCATCCATACCAATTTGGGGCGTGCTCCGCTCTCGGACGAGACGGTGGCCGCCATGGGCGCGATCGCCCGTGGATACACGAACCTGGAGTACGACCTGGCGGCCGGGCGACGCGGAGACCGCTACGGTCACGCCGCCGACGCGCTGCGGCGGCTTACCGGGGCCGAGGACGCCCTGGTCGTGAACAACAACGCGGCGGCGGTGATGCTGGCGCTGGCCGCCCTGGCGGGGGGCCGGTCGCGCCCTTGCGCGCGCGAGCAGGCTCCGGCGGGGGCGCCGGAGGCTCCGGACGGGAGAGCGCCGGAGGTCGTCATCTCGCGCGGCCAGCTGGTCGAGATCGGCGGCGGCTTCCGCATCCCGGAGGTGCTGCGCCGTTCCGGCTGCGCGCTCGTCGAGGTGGGCACGACCAACCGCACCTACCTCGCCGACTACGAGGCGGCGATCACCCCGCGCACCGCCATCCTCCTCTCGGTCCACCGCTCCAACTTCGCCCTGAGCGGGTTCGTCCACGACGCCTCGCTCGACGAGCTCTGCCGGCTGGCCCGGGCGCGCGGCCTGGCGGTGGTGGACGACCTCGGCTCGGGCACCCTCCTCCCCACCGCGCCGCACGGCCTCGGCCACGAGCCCACCGTCTGGGAGCGCGTGGCGGCCGGCCCCGACCTCGTCACCTTCTCCGGAGACAAGCTGCTCGGCGGACCGCAGGCCGGCATCCTGGTCGGCCGCCGCGAGGCGGTGGAGCGCTGCCGCAAGCACCCGCTCACCCGGGCCTTGCGCGTCGACAAGGTGACCCTGGCCGGCCTCTCCGCCACCCTCGCCCACTACGAGCGGGGCGAGGCGCTCGGCGCGATCCCGATCTGGCGCGCCATCGCGGCGCGCCCGGAGGCGCTCGGAGCGCGGGCCGAGCGCTGGAGGTCGGCGCTCGGCCCGCTCGCGCCCGGTGCCGAGGTCCGCCCGGTCTCCTCGGCGGTGGGCGGCGGCTCGCTCCCGGGCGTCACCCTGCCCTCCCGCGCCCTCGCCCTCCCGTGCGCCGATCCGGACGGGCTCGCCGCCCGCCTGCGCGCGGGGTCCACCCCGGTGGTGGCGCGCATCGAGGAGGGGGCGCTGCTCCTCGATCCGCGCACCGTCCTGCCGGGCGAGGACGAGCCGCTGCTCGAGGCGCTGCGCGCGGCGCTGGAGGCCACCCCTCCCTGAGCCTCCCCCTCCGGCGGGGAGGGGAGGAGGTGCCGCCGCTACGGCGTGAACCGGTACCCGAGCCCGCGCACGGTCTCGAGGTAGCGCGGCCGGTCGGCGTCGTCGCCGATGTGCTGCCGCAGCCGCACGACGAAGTTGTCCACGGTCCTGCCGGTGCCGGAGTAGCCCTGCCCCCACACCGCCGCGGTGAGCTGCTCGCGCGTGTAGACGCGCCCCGGGTGCGTGACGAAGAAGGAGAGCAGGTCGAACTCCCGGCTGGTCAGCTCCACCTCCCTGCCCTCGATGGTGGCGCGGCGGGCGTCGAGGTCGAGCACCAGGTTCCCGGCCTTCTTCACGTTGCGCTGCTCGCCGGTCTCCCCCCGGGCCCGCCGGCGGCGCAGCGCGGCGGCGATGCGGGCGAGCAGCTCCTTCAGCGCGAACGGCTTCACGATGTAGTCGTCGGCGCCGAGGGAGAGGCCGGAGACCTTGTCGGCCTCCTGGCCCTTCGCGGAGACCACCAGGATCGGCACCTCGGGATCCTCTGCCCGCAGCGCCCGGATGAAGTCGAGCCCCGACAGGCGCGGCAGCCCCACGTCGAGCAGGATCAGGTCGGGCTTCTCGGTGCGGGCCAGCGAGAGCCCCGTCTCGCCGTCCATGGCCGAGCGCACCGCGTAGCCCTCCATGCCCAGGTTGAGCTGGAGCCCCCGCAGAATCGACGGGTCGTCCTCCACCACCAGGATCTTCTCGGCCACGGCCCTCCCCTCCTTCAGGCTGCGGCGGCCACCGGCAGCGCCACCGTGAAGGTGGTGCCGGCGCCGAGCTGCGACGAGACGCTCACCTTCCCGCGGTGCGCCGACACGATGTGCTTCACCATCGAGAGCCCCAGGCCGGAGCCCTCGATGCTCCGGTCGAGCGGATCCTTGGCCCGGTAGAACTTCTCGAAGATCCGCTTCTGGTCGCGGGGGGCGATGCCCGGCCCGTTGTCGGCGACGCGGATGAGCACCACCGGCCCCTCGAGCCGCGCCGAGACGGTGATGCGCTTGTCGGGCCCGGTGTACTTGAAGGCGTTCTGCAGCAGGTTGAGCAGCGCCTCCACGATCGCCTCGCGATCGCAGCGGACCGCGGGCAGCCCGTCCGGCACGTCGCGGTGGAGCACGGCGGGGCAGGCGAGGAGCTGCGGCTCGAAGGCGCGCAGGGCCGTGTCCACCACCGGGCCCACCGGCTCGGGGCGGAAGTGGTAGGCGCGCTTGCCCGACTCCATGCGCGCCCAGTCGAGCAGCCGGTTGATGAGGGCCGACAGGCGCGCCGTCTCGTCGGAGAGGATGGCGAGCGCCTCCGCCTGCCGGGCGGGGTCGGGGAGCCGCCCCATCTGCAGCGTCTCCACGAACATGCGGATGCTGGTGAGCGGCGTGCGCAGGTCGTGCGAGACCTTGTTCACGAACTCGGTCTGCAGCTTCGCCACGTTTGCCTCGCGGTAGAGCACGGCGAGGGTGGCGGCGGTGCCGATGATGGTGGTGGTGACCAGCGCCAGGATGAGCCCGCCGAAGACGTAGTCGCGGGCGGCCGACCCGAACACCAGGATGAGGATGCCCACCGTCAGCATGAGCGCGGCGGGGCCGAGGACGAAGCCGATGATGAGCGGGTAGACGCGGCGGAGCTTCACGGGGGCATCTTAGCCGAGGACGGATCCGCACGCCGCCGTTCGCGGGCGGAGGTTCGCGTCCGGACACGAAGAGAGGGGGCGGACCCGGCGGGCCCGCCCCCTCGTTCACTTCACCTCGACCCCGCGGCTACTTGCCGTGGAACAGGGCCGTGTCGGCGATCTGGCCCGCGCCGTGGCACAGCGCGCAGGTCTCCGGGCCGGCGTTCGTCGGGAATGCGCCCGTCACCGCGAGCACGTAGCTCGGAGTGGTGATGGTGCTGTTGGCGGTCAGCGGACTCGGCAGGATGGAGTTCGCGCCGTTCTGGGCCATGTGCGTCAGCGCCAGGGTGGCGCTGTGGCAGGAGGAGCAGACGGCGGCGATCTTGCTCACCCGGATGAACTGGGTCTGATCGGCCGTGTTGGAGTTGCCGACGGTGACGTCCTCCGTCAGCCCGATGTCGGCGCTCGGGATGGGGTTGGCGTCGGTGTGGCAGATGAAGCACTTGCCCACCGAGTTGCCCTGCGGCAGCTTCACGTCACGGAAATCGACGGGCCGCCCGCCGAAGCCGTAGACCACGATGCCCGGCGTGTAGGGCGGCTCCGCGCCGGAGTGGATGGCGTGGACCATCACCGCGAGCTGGATCGACTGCTGGTCCTTGTTGTCGAGCGACGACACGCCGGACCGCTGCTGCACGTCGGTGGCCGAGGTGTTGTGGCAGATCACGCAGGCGTCGATGTTGTCGGTGCGGTTGTTGCCGTGGAGCGAGAGCAGCCCGTGGCACTTGTCGCACTTCGTGACGTCCACCACCTGCCGGCGCGCCTGCGGAGACGAGTCGGTGATGGCGAAGTTCATGGTCGGGGTGGTCACCGAGTAGCGGGTGCCGGTGGTGGTGCCGGGGTGACCCTCGATGAGCACCACGCCCGAGCCGGTGATGTTGGCCGGGATGGCGGTGGTGGCGGTGGCGGTGTAGGTCCCGTCGGAGTTCTTCGCCACGTTGGCCGAGTTGAACACGCCGTTGTTGACGACGGCGACGTTGAACGGCTGGCCCGCCACCTGGCCGCTGCCGGCGTTGTTCCAGTTGTCGTTGGTGCTGCTGGTCCAGCCGAAGGTCACGAAGAGCCGGCTGTTCGAGCCCGCGGTCCAGAGCGGATCGGTGGCGAGGTCGAAGTTGGCGTTGTTGGCGGCCGGGTTAGTGACCGAGAAGGTGACCACCGGATTCTGGCCCGGCGCGGTGTTGGTCACGTTCAGGATCTTGTACGCGGCCTTCTGGTTCGCCGGGGTGGGCGCCGCGAGCGCGTGGAACTTGGTGACGTCGGCGATCTGCGAGCCGGCGGCGTGGCAGATGGCGCAGGAGCCGTCGGTGAGGGGCGCGCCGCCGGTGTGGCGGGTCCAGCCGGAGGGGGCGGTGGCGTCGGCGAAGTCGGTCCGGTCGTGGCAGGACCCGCAGAACGCGATCGAGGGCTGCATCTTCCAGTAGTCGGAGCCGGTGCCCGAGGGCACGTTGTGGCAAACGGTGCAATTCCCGGTGTCCTGCGGGAAGGTGATGGCCGTGTAGTCGGTCCCGTTGATGATGATCTGGCCCGGGGTCATTCCGACCACCGTCGTTCCGTCGAGGTTCTTGCCCGTCACGCTGGGCAGGAGCGACCCCTGGTGGATCTTGTGGATCATGACGCCCAGGGTGAGCGACTTGGAGTTCTGGGAGGTGGGGTCCGGATCGGGCGTGCTCGCGTTGTGGCAGGTCACGCAGTAGCCGACCGAGAGCCGCTTGCCCCCGTGGTGGGCGAGCTGGTAGTGGCAGGCGTTGCAGGCGGCGTCCGCCACCAGCATGCGCGGGTCGGAGGACTGGAGCGTCCCGGTGGAGGGGACGAAGTCGCCGAAGCCGTCGAAGGCCGGGTTGGTGGCGCTCAGCGTGCCGTTGGGATCGTTCTGGATGCCGAAGCGGGTGTCGGCGGCCGGGTCGTAGGTTTCGGTCACGCCGGCGTTGGTGCTCACCACGACCGGCTTCGAGAGGTCGGCCGCGTAGGTGTAGCTGCACGAGCCGTCGCCGTTGTCCTTGAGGGTGCCGGCGACGACGCCGCGCGAGCCTTCCGCGGTGGCCACCGAGACCGGCGGCGTGTTGATGAGCTTGTTGATGTAGCTCTTCCACATCTTGGTGCCGGGGTTGGCCGGGTCATCGACCTGCTTGGCGATGGTGAAGTTCGGCGTGAAGGCCGCGTACCCGTCCGCATTCCCGGCGCAGGTGCCGACCGCGTTGGTCATCGCGGCGTCGCTGTAGAGCCGGTAGGTGATGGTCGGGGCGCCGCCGGTGGTGGTGGCGTTGGGGATGCTCACCGCGGTGATCTTGGCGTAGAGCCGCGCCGAGTTGGTGGCGGTGCTGGTGGTCGTCCCGGCAGTTCCGGCGGGACCCTGCGGCCCCTGAGCGCCGGTGGCGCCCTTGTCTCCGGAACATCCGGCGACGGCGACCGCGGCAACCGCGGTCGCGAGCAGGCGTGAAAACGAGTTTCTCGTCATATTGTCTCCCACGAGCGTTTGACTTCGGCTCTCGCCAGCGGATACCCCCCCTGGCAAGCTCCGTCAGATTTTGCCAGCTTCGTGGAGCGGCTGTGAAACGTTTTTTTTCACGGCCCCCGCGCGCAGCGTCAGGAGTAGAAGGTACGCCCCAAACGTGCCAGCTCGACCAGCAGCGGCGCCGGCTCGAAGCGCGCGCCGTGCCGGTCCCGCAGCCGCTTCAGCAGCTCGAGCAGGGTGGGCGCGCCGAGGGCGTCGGCGTAGCGGAACGGACCGCCGAGGAAGGGCGGGAACCCGAGCCCGAACACCGCCCCCACGTCGCCGTCGCGCGGGCTGCGCAGGATCCCCTCGCCCAGGCAGCGGATGGCCTCGTTCACCAGCTGCAGCGAGACCCGCTCGGCCATGAGGGCGCGGTCGAGGTCCTTGCGGCCGCGGCCGCCGGGGAGGAGGTCGTAGGCCGCCGGGTCGACCTCCTTCTTCTTGCCGTCGTAGGTGTAGAAGCCCTTGCGCGCCTTCCGCCCGAGCCGGCCCTGCCGCACCAGGGCCTGGAGCGGCTCTGGGGCCGCCATGCGGTCGCCGAAGGCGGCGTGCAGCACCTTGGCCGCCTTGTAGGCGACGTCCGCCCCCACCTCGTCGAGCAGGGTGATGGGCCCGACCGGAAACCCGAACTCGGTGAGCGCGCGATCGAGCTCCTCCACCCGCGCGCCCTCGAGGAGCAGGTGCGCCGCCTCGTTCAGGTACGGGGCGAGGACGCGGCTGGTGTAGAAGCCCGGCCCGTCGTTCACCACGATGACCGTCTTGCCCTGCCGCTTGCCGACCGCGACCGCGGTGGCGATCGCCTCGGGCGCGGTGCGCGCGGCGGCGATCACCTCGAGCAGCGGCATCTTGTGGACCGGCGAGAAGTAGTGCATCCCGAGCACGGTCTCGGGGTGTCGCGAGGCGCTCGCGATCTCGCGGATGGGGATCGAGGAGGTGTTGGAGGCGAACACGCCCGCCGGGTTCACCGCCTCGAAGGCCCGGAGCATCTCCTGCTTGAGCCCGAGGTCCTCGAAGACCGCCTCGACGACCAGGTCGAGCCGCTCGAACCCCGCCCAGCCGGTGGTGGCGGTGAGCAGCCGGAGCTGCGCGTCGCGGTCGAGCCGGTCGAGCGCGCGTCGCCGCACCCGCTCCTCGAGCACGCCGCGCACGCCCGCCAGCGCCCGGCCCACCCCGGCGTCGTCCTTCTCGCGCAGCCGGACCGGGAGCCCGGCCGCGGTGGTGACGCAGGCGATGCCCGCGCCCATGAGCCCGCCCCCGAGCACCCCGACGCGCTCGACCGGCCGCGGCTTCACCGCCGGGTCGTCCACCCCGGTGTCCTTCTTGAGCGCGTTCTGGGCGAAGAACAGCTCCATGAGCCGCTTCGCCACCGGGGAGACGGAGAGCTCGCCGAAGAGCTGGGCCTCGCGCTCCAGCCCCTGGGAGAACCCCTTCTCGTAGCCGTGCCGCACCGCCTCGATCGCCTTCTCGGGCGCCGGGTAGTGCCCGCGGCTCTTCTCCAGCACCTTCTTGCGCGCCTGCCGGAAGAGCAGCTCGCGCCCGACGGAATTCTCCTCCAGGGCGGCCTGCTGCACCGCCGAGAGCCCGTCCTTGCGCAGCTTCTTGAGGCCGGCGGGGTGCTCGCGCCGGAGCACCCCGGTCGCGAGCTCGTGCGCGCGCCGGACCGCGTGGTCGCGCAGGAGCGGCGGCGGGACCACCTCGTCCACCAGCCCGAGCTTCAGCGCCTTGCGGGCCTTCACCGGGCGGCCGCCGAGGATGAGGTCGAGCGCGGCGGCGATGCCGACCAGGCGCGGCAGCCGCTGCGTGCCGCCCGCCCCGGGGATGAGCCCCAGCTGCACCTCCGGCACGCCGAGCCGGGTGCGGGGATCGTCGGTGGCGATGCGCCAGTGGCACGCCAGCGCCCACTCCAGCCCGCCGCCCAGGCAGGCGCCGTGGATGGCCGCCAGCACCGGCTTGCGGAAGCGCTCCAGCCGGTCGAAGCCGGCCTGGGCGGTGCGCGAGAGCGCCTCCCCCTCCACCGCGCTCTTCACCTGCTGCATGAGCTCGAGCCGGGCGCCGGCGACGAAGGAGTCCTTCTTGCCGGAGAGGAGCACCACCGCGCGCACCGTCTCGTCGCGCTCCAGCCGGCGCAGCACGGCGTCGAACTCGGCGCCGACGTCGGGGGAGAGGGTGTTCACCGCCTCGCCGGGGAGGTCGAAGCGGACCACCGCCACCACCCCTTCGGCCTCCACCGTGAACGCGCCCGGCATGTCGCTCCGCTCCCGTGCAGGGATCATGGGTCAGGCCTCCGCCGCGTCGAGCACCACCGCCGCGCCGAGCGCCCCGGCGGCGCAGACGGTGAGCAGCGCGTGCGCGCCGCCGCGCCGCTTCAGCTCGCGCAGGGTCTGGGTGATCATGCGCGCCCCGGTGGCGGCGAACGGGTGCCCGAGGGCGATCGAGCCGCCGTTCACGTTGAGGCGGGCCGGGTCCACCTCGCCGAGCGGCCGCGGGCGCCCCAGCCGCTCCTCGGCGAACTTCCTCGAGGCGAAGGCCTGCAGGTTCGAGAGCACCTGGGCCGCGAACGCCTCGTGCATGTCCACGAGGTCCATGTCCGGGAGCGAGAGGCCGGCCCGGTCGAGGGCCACCGGCGCGGCGAACGCCGGGCCCATGAGGAGCTGGTCTCGCGGGTCGAGCGCCGCGTAGGCGTAGGCGCGCAAATAGCCGAGCGGCGACAGCCCCAGCGCCCGCGCCTTCTCCTCGGACACGAGGATCAGCGCCGCGGCCCCGTCGGTGAGGGGCGAGGCGTTGCCGGCGGTGATGGTGCCGTGGCGCTTGTCGAAGACCGGCTTCAGCGCCGCCAGCGCGGCCGGGGTGGCGTCGTCGCGGACGACGTCGTCCCGCGCGGCGACCCGCTCGTAGCCGGGCGGCACCGGCACGTGCATCACCTCGTCGTCGAACTTGCCGCTCGCCCAGGCGTCGGCGGCGCGGCGGTGGCTCTGGTAGGCGAAGGCGTCCTGCGCCTCGCGGGCGACGCCGTTCACCTGCGCCATCTTCTCGGCGCTCTCGCCCATGGTGAGGCCGGTGGTGGGCTCCTTCAGGGCGGGCGGCACCGGCTGCAGGTCGCGGGCGCCGAGGTGCGCGAAGGCCTTCACCTTGTCGGCCAGGGTCTTGCCTCGGGAGGCGCTCACCAGGGCCTGGGCCAGGTGGCGCGAGGCGAAGATGGGCGCGTCCGAGAGCGACTCGGCCCCGCCGGCCACCGCGCAGTCGGAGTGGCCGAGCGCGATCTGGTCGGCCGCGTCGGTGGCGGCCTGGATCGAGGTGGCGCAGGCGCGCGAGACGGTGTGGGCCTGCACGCTCCGCGGCAGCGCGGTGCGGAGCACCACCTCGCGGGCGATGAGCGAGACCAGCGGCGAGGGGACCACCTGTCCGAAGACCACCGAGTCGAACTCGGAGGGATCGACGCCGCTGCGCGCCACCAGCTCGTTCACGAGGAGGGCGCCAAGGTCCACCGCCGAGAGATCCCGGAAGGCACCGCCCGCCTTGAGGAAAGGGGTGCGCAGGCCGGCCACGATGGCCGCGCGCCGCCCAGGCCTGGTCTGGTTGCCGTTCGACATGGACGCCTCTCGTTGATTCCAGAATCAGCTCACGCCGGCCATGCATGTAAGGGCTTCCGCCGCAGCGCGTCAACGCCCTTCCGGGCGCTCGTGGGTCGGCGGAGCGCCCGCTCGGCCCCTCAGGCCTCCGCCTCGGCCGGCGCCCCGCCGGAGCGGGCGAGGTCCTCGGCGCGGACCTTGCCCGGGTCGAGCCGCTCCGCCTTGCGCGTCATCGACGCGAAGAGCTCGTCGAAGCCGGGCGGCTCCCCCTTCACGAAGCGCAGCGGGTTCACCCGCGCCACCACGAAGGCCTTGAGGTACGGGGAGACCATCCCCCGCTCCTTGAGCCGCTCCACCGCGGCGGTGACCGCGTCGTCGAAGGCCAGCACCACGCCCGCCCGGCGCCGCCGCTCCTCGATCGCCCGCGGGAGCTTCGCCGGGAGGAAGGCGTCCACCCGCTTGAGGATGGGCTGGTAGGCGCCGCCCGAGAGCCGCCCGCGCTCCTCGTAGGCGAAGCCGAGCGTCACCAGCGCCGGCTCCTCCAGCTCGAGCGCCAGCTCGTCCTCCCCGCGCTCCGGCTCGCGCGCGGCGAGGTCGCGCACCATGCGCACCACCTCGAGCGCCTTCTCGCGCAGGTTGTGGGCCTTCTCGATGTTGAGCGCCAGGATCTGGTAGGCCACCCGCCGCTCGGGCACGAGCAGCGCCAGCACGGCCTTCGCCCCGAGCTCCTGCAGCGCGGTGAGCCGGTGACCGCCGTTGGGCGTCCAGTAGCGCCCCTCCTCGCGCACCGCGATGATGGGATCGAGGTAGCGGCGGGTCTTGTCCATGGCCACGGTGAGCTTGCGCACGTGGGCGTCGGAGACGTCGCGCTGGAAGGGCGTCCGCTCCACCTTCCCGGCCGGGAGCGCGCAGAAGAGGAGCGGGTGGCCCCCGAGCGGCTCGCGGTAG
Organism: Myxococcales bacterium; assembly: GCA_021782135.1. Lineage (GTDB taxonomy): Bacteria > Myxococcota > Myxococcia > Myxococcales > Anaeromyxobacteraceae > Anaeromyxobacter_B. The sequence goes on from JAJXVM010000020.1 coordinate 15,409, forward strand.
GCCGCGAGCACCGCCCCGCCGTCCGCCTCGACCTCCTGGGCGAGCGCCGCCAGCTCGGGCGGTGGCTCGGAGAGTCGCAGCTCCTGGGGACCCAGCTCGGTCGGGGAGAGCTTCACGCCCTTGCGGGCGCGCGGCCTGCCGCTCTTCGTGACGGGGCGATTCTTCGCGGGCATCCCCTCATCTTAGGTGGCCTCCGCGAAAGCTTTGCCCACCCGACGGGGTGGCCCTAATGTCTCCGCCGTGATCGAGGTCCGCGGGCTGCAGAAGCACTACCGGGTACACCGGCGCCAGGCCGGCGCGGGGGCGATGATCCGCTCCCTGTTCCACCGCAGCTACGAGCTCGTGAGGGCGGTGAACGGGATCGACTTCTCCGTCGGTCCGGGCGAGCGGGTCGGGTTCCTGGGCCCGAACGGCGCGGGCAAGACCACCACCCTCAAGATGCTCTCGGGGCTGCTCCACCCCACCGCCGGCCAGGTGAAGGTGGCGGGCTTCACCCCGCGCCAGCGCGAGCCGGAGTTCCTGAAGCAGGTGACGCTGGTGATGGGGCAGAAGCAGCAGCTGCTCTGGGATCTCCCGCCGGCCGAGACCTTCGCCCTCAACCGGGCGGTCTACGACATCCCCCGGGCGCAGTTCGAGGAGACCGTGGCCGAGCTCACCCAGCTGCTCGAGCTGCAGGACCTCGTCGGCAAGCCGACCCGCCAGCTCTCCCTCGGCGAGCGGATGAAGTGCGAGCTGGCGGCCGCGCTGCTCCACCGCCCCCAGGTGCTCTTCCTCGACGAGCCGACCATCGGCCTCGACGTGTCGATGCAGGCCACCGTGCGGTCCTTCGTGAAGGCCTACAACGAGCGGTACGGCGCGACCGTGCTCCTCACCAGCCACTACATGGAGGACGTGGCGGCGCTCTGCCCGCGCGTCATCGTCATCGACCGGGGCCGGCTCATCCACGACGGGGACCTGCGCCAGCTCGCGCTGCGGGTGCGCCCCGACAAGCGGATCGTGGTGCGGCTGGAGAAGCCGGTCCCGGCCACCGAGCTGTCGCGCTTCGGGGTGGTGGTCTCCTCCGACGGCGCGCAGGCGGTGCTTCAGGTCCGGGCGGCCGAGGTCTCCGGGGCGGTGTCGCGGGTCCTGGCCGCGCTGCCGGTCTCGGACCTCACCGTCGAGGACCCGCCGCTCGAGGAGGTCATGAGCGAGCTGTTCCGGAGCTCGCGCGAGGCGGCGGGCGGGTAGCGGGCTCCCCCGCGCCGGCCACCACCCGCACCTCCGACTCCGGCCCGAGCTTGAGCCCGTCGCCGGACGGCTCGACCGCGGTCACCTCCACCACGTCGCCGCGCAGGAGCCGCTCGAAGGCGCGGCTCCCCTCCTGGAGGTGCTTCTCCTGCAGCGCGAGCCCGAGCCGCCCCTCCGGCCCGCAGCCCATGTAGCGCAGCCGCCCCTTCGAGGGCAGCGGCTCCGAGACGACGCGGAAGAGCTTCGCGCCGGGGCGGACCGGCGGCGGCTCGGCCCAGGGCTCGCCGGGGGGCGCGAGCGCGAGGTAGCTCATCTTCACCGCCTCCCGGCGCAGCCCGGCGGCGCGCGCGATCTCGGCCACCAGCGGCGGCGGCTCGATGGCGCGCTCGGCGTGGCACCAGTCGCTCTCCTTCCCCCGCGCCGGGCAGGGGCCGCGGAAGAGGCAGGGGGCGCGCACCGCGAAGCCGCGCTCCACCACGAGGTCGCGCACCTCGAGCAGGTGGCGCGAGGTGTCGCGCAGCGCCGGCTCGATGACCAGCACCGACCCGCCGGGCCGGAGCAGGCCGGCCGCCTCCTGGAGGAGCGCGGCGCGGCGCTCCGGCGCGCCCTCGCCCTGGAAGAGCTCGTTCACCACGTGGCCGAAGGCGACGGTGTCGAAGCCGCGGCCGGTCCCGAGCTCCGAGAGCGGACGACCGCGGGTGGGGTTCCACTCCTTGGTGGTGAGGGGCACGTGCGCCGCCGCGGCGAGCGCCCGGGCGGTGGCGAGCGCGGGGGCGCTCCGATCGCAGGCGGTCACCGAGGACGCGCCGGCGTCCCAGGCGGCGAAGGCCACCGGCCCGGGGCCGCTGCCGAGGTCGAGCACCGCGCCCGGGCGGTGCGGCAGCTCGGAGAGCGTGCCGCGCGCCTGCAGGTAGGAGGTGGGCCAGTAGAAGAGCAGGTAGGCGCCGAGCAGGTGCTGCTCGTCCATGTAGCGGGCGCCGGCCAGCTCGCGGTCGCGGGTGAGCCCCTTCGAGAGCCGCTCCACGGCGCGCGCCACGTCCTTGAGCTCGTCCGGCGCGAGCCGGTCGGGCGGCGGCTTCGGCCCGCCGCGCGCCCCCTTGCGCCCGGCGCGCCAGACGGCGAGCAGGCGCGGGATCCAGCGGGCGAGGTCCTGGGCGGGAGAGGCCATCGGGGACTTCTACGCCGGCAGCGACTCGAGCGCGGCGGCGAGGTCGGCGACCAGGTCCTCCGGCTCCTCGATGCCGATGGAGAGCCGGACCACCGCGTCGGTGATGCCGGCGCGCCGGCGGGCCTCGGGGCTCATGGAGGCGTGGGTCATCGAGGCCGGGTGGGCGATGAGGCTCTCGACGCCGCCCAGGCTCTCCGCCAGCGTGAACCAGCGCACGGTGCGCAGGAGGTGGTCCACGCGGGCGCGGCTGCCGTCCTTCAGCTCGAAGCTGATCATGCCGCCGAAGCCGTGCTGCTGCTCCGTGGCCAGGGCGTGCTGGGGGTGGCTCGGCAGGCCCGGGTAGTGGACCTTCGCCACCGCCGGGTGCCCGGCCAGGAACTCGGCCACCGCGCGCGCGCCGGCCTCGTGGGCGCGCATCCGGAGCTGCAGGGTCTTCAAGCCGCGCAACACCAGGAAGCAGTCGTGCGGGCTCTGCGAGGTGCCGAGCAGGTTGTTCACGCTCTGGATGCGCTGGACGAGGGCGGGCTGGTTCGGCGCCGCGACCACCGCGCCGCCGACCACGTCGCTGTGGCCGTTCAGGTACTTGGTGGTGGAGTGGACCACCAGGTCGGCGCCGCGCTCGAAGGGGCGCTGCTGCACCGGCGAGAGGAAGGTGTTGTCCACCACGGCGAGGGCGCCGCGCGCGCGGGCCAGCGCCGAGACGGCGCGGATGTCGGTGAGCCGCAGCAGCGGGTTCGAGGGCGTCTCGATCCAGACCATCCGCGTGTTCTCGCGGAAGGCGGCGCGCACCGCCTCGAGGTCGGCCAGCTCGAGGTAGGTGACCTCGAGCCCGTAGGCCGCCCGGGCGTGCTCCAGGGCCCGGAAGGTGCCGCCGTAACAGTCGACGGTGCAGAGCAGGTGGCTGCCGTGGGGCAGGAGGTTGAGCGCCACCAGCACCGCGCTCATGCCGGTGCTGGTGCAGGTCGCGCCGGCGCCGCCCTCCAGCACCGTGATCGCCTCCTCGAGCGCCGCGCGGGTGGGGTTGCCGCTGCGGGTGTAGTCGTAGCCGGCGTTGGTGCAGACGTCGCGGAAGGCGAAGGTGGAGGTCTGGTAGATGGGCGGCATCACCGCGCCGTAGGCCGAGTCGGGCTGCACGCCGGCGTGGACGCACTTGGTGCCGAGCCGCGCCCCGGCGACCAGCGGCGCGCGCCTCGACCAGCCTGCCCTGGCCGCCGTCCCGGGCGGGACGATGGTGAAGTGGTAGGCGGGGTTCCCGGGGATGTTGGGGTCGAGGTGGGCTTCGTCGGACATGGCCTTCCTTCCGTATCGGGGCCGCGCGCCTCAGGCCAGCGGGACTTCGATGACCAGCCCGTCGTGCGCGACCGAGACCGGCGCGAACTCCTCGCCGGCCTGCGCCGCCAGCGGCGAGGGGTCCTGGTCGTAACGCGTGGAGAGGTGGGTCAGCACGAGCCGCTTCACCCCGGCCTCGCGCGCGACCCGGCCGGCCTCGCGGGCGGTGGAGTGGAGGGTCTCGAGGGCGCGGTCCTGCTCGCCGTCGCCGAAGGTGGCCTCGTGGACCAAGAGGTCGGCGCCGCGCGCGGCCTCGACGGTGGCGGCGGTGGGGCGGGTGTCGCCGGTGATGGCGAGCTTGCGGCCGGGGCGCGACGCGTCGAGCACCTCCTCCGGCCGGATGACGCGCCCGCCCGCCTCGACCGGCTCGCCGTGCTGCAGCCGGCCGAAGAGCGGCCCCTCGGGCACCCCCAGGGCGAGCGCGCGGTCGGGGTGGAAGCGGCCCGGCCGCGCCGGCTCCTCGAGCGCCCAGCCGACCGAGGGCGTGCGGTGATCGGTGGCGAAGGGGACCAGCCGCCCGTCGAGGCGCGCCACCGGCTCGCCCGGCGCCACCTCGTGGATCCGCACCTCGAAGTGGAACCGGTCGGTGCCGGTGAAGAGCATGGTCTCGAGGAGCTTCCTCGCCGGGCGAGGGCCGTAGAGGTCGAGCGGCTCCTCGCGGCCGAGCATGGACAGGGTGCGCAGGAAGCCGATGGCCCCGAGGTAGTGGTCCGCGTGGAAGTGGGTGAAGAAGATCGCGGACACGTCGAAGCCGGTGCCGCAGCGGATCATCTGCCGCTGCGTCCCCTCCCCGCAGTCCACCAGGTAGTGCTCGCGCAGGTGGCGCACCGACACGCCCGAGAGGTTCCGGTGGGCGGTCGGCGCGGCGGCGGAGGTTCCCAGGAAGGTGACGCGGAGCATGGCGAGGAGGGCGGGGGACGCGCAGCTTCGCACGAAAGGTGGGACCGCTCCTAGCCCTGCCCCTACGACGACGCCGAGGTGTAGCGGCGGATCGACCGCAGCCAGACGAGCCGCGCGAAGAGCCCGAAGGCGGCCGCGCCGGCCAGCGCCGCCAGCCCGCGCCCGGGGGCGAGCCGGCCGAGCAGCGCCTCCGCCGGGTAGGTGGTCATGAGGGCGAGCGGGACCACGAAGGTGAAGACGAACCGCCAGGCGCCGCGGAAGATCGAGGCCGGCCAGCGCGCGGCGTCGAAGATCGAGGAGAAGAGGAAGGAGAGGTTGTCCACCTTCACGACGAAGAAGGCCGCCGAGACCACCAGGATCCAGATCGAGTAGAGGATCGCCGCCGCGCAGGCGAGGAGCAGCAGGGCGGCGAGGACGTGCCCGGGGGTGGGCCAGCGGCCGAGCAGGTGGAACGCCCAGCCGAAGATGGCGAGCGCGCCGAGCAGGTCGAGCACGCGCCAGGGCTCGAACTTCGCCGTCGAGACCAGGAACTGGGCGTCGGCCGGCTTGAGGAGCACGAAGTCGAGCGTCCCCTTGCGGATGTGCTCCACCACGCTGGTGAGCGACGGGTTCACCGCCCCCTCGAGCACCCCCTTCATGAGCGCGAACCAGCCGATCACCACCAGCGCCTCCGGGAAGGTCCAGCCGGCCACGGCCCGGCGGTGGTCGAAGAGCACCAGCAGCGGCACCAGCGACCAGCCCGCCCAGAACAGGCCGAGCAGCCCCTCGACCAGGAACTCGACCCGGTACTGCATCGCGACCGCCAGGGAGGCGCGGAACTGGACCCCGAGGAGCCGGAGGTAGCGCAGCATCCCCTACCCTCCGTAGGCCGCGAAGCGCCGCACGCCGGCGCGCCAGGCGGAGAGCGCCAGGGCGAGCAGGGCCGCGATCCAGCCCCATTGCACGGCCAGATCGCGCAGGGCGGGCGCCCGCCCCTCGAGCCCCACCAGCAGCTCCACCGGGTAGCCGAGCATGTAGCGGAACGGCAGCGCCCGCGCGGCCGCGCCCACCCAGCGGGGGAAGAGCTCGAGCGGCACGAGGTAGCCGGAGAAGACGCCGAAGAGCCCGAGCCAGACCTCGAACAGCGACCCCGCCGACTCCACCCAGAAGGCGAGCGCGCCGATGAGGGCCATGGCGAGGAAGGTGATGAGCCAGCCGCCCAGCAAGGTGAGCGGGAAGACCGCCAGCAGCAGCGGGTCGCGGGTGAGGTGGGTGCGGCCCACGGTGAGCACCAGCAGCGCCACCACCGGCGCCGAGATGGCGAGCCGGAGCGGCATGGCGGCCACGTTCTCGCAGGCGTAGGCCAGGAGCGGGTGGACCGGGCGGAGCAGCCGGAAGGCGAGCGTCCCCTGCCGGATCTCCATGTTGAGCTCCCAGATGACCCAGGCGCCGGTCATGAGCCGCACGAAGAGGGTGGCGAGGTAGTAGGCGACGAAGTCGCGCTGGCCGAAGCGGCCCACCGGGGCCTCGCGCGCGACCGCCGTCCAGAGCGCCAGCATGACGAGCGGCATGTTGGTGCTGAGCAGCCAGACCAGGAACTCGGCGCGGTAGGCGACCGACTCGGCGAAGCCGACGCGGAGCAGCGTGGGGAGCGCGCGCAGGGTGCGAGACACGGCGGAACGTTACCCTAAACGACCGATCGCGATCCGGAAACACCGACCGCGAGCTTGAGTGAAGGGTTGAGCTTCTTCCGCTGATTGTAGGCGCGCATAAAGGCGACGACTTGCACCATGAGCTCCTCCATCGTCCGGCAC
>JAJXVM010000278.1 GCA_021782135.1 Myxococcales bacterium
ACCGTGTCGCGCTCGGGGCCGCGGTGGAGCACCTGGCCGGCGCCGGGGAGATCGGGCTGCGCGTCCTGCGCGACGGCGACGCGCCGCGCACCGCGCTCGTGGCCGGCGTCGCGCTGGCGGGGGGCGGGCGCGGGTTCTACCTGCCGCTCGGCCACCGCTACCTCGGCGCGCCGGCGCAGCTCCGGGTGGAGGAGGCCGCCGAGGCGCTCCGGCCGCTGCTCGAGGACGGCGCGGCCAGGCTGGTGGCGCACGGCCTCAAGGCGGAGCTCCACGCCCTCCGGCTGCTCGGGATCCGGCGCCGGGCGCCGGCCTTCGACACCGAGATCGCGAGCCGGCTGCTCCTGCCCACGCGCCGCGAGCACGCGCTCGCCGACGTGGCCCGCGAGCGGCTCTCCTGCGAGCTGCCGCCGCTCGCCGCCGAGGGGACGGCCCGGCGCGGCGCCCCGGTGCTCCCGGGCGAGCTGCCGGTGGAGCGGGTGGCGCAGCACGCGGTCCCGTGCGCCGCGGCCCTGGTCGATCTGGCCGCGCGGCTCCGCCAGGCGCTGGCCGACGAGGGGGTGGCCCGGCTCTACGAGGAGATCGAGGAGCCGCTCGTGCCGGTCCTGGCGGCCATGGAGGAGGCCGGGGTGGCGGTGAACCGCGGCGCCATGGAGGCGATGAGCGTCGAGTTCGGCAAGGCGATCCGCGAGCTGGAGGCGCGCATCCACGCCGAGGCCGGCCACGCCTTCCACATCGCCTCCACCCGCGAGCTCTCGCAGGTCCTCTTCGAGGAGCTGAAGCTCCCGGTGCTGAAGCGGCTCAAGACCGGCCCCTCCACCGACCAGGAGGTGCTGGAGAAGCTCTCGGAGCAGCACGTCCTGCCGAGGCTAGTGCTGGAGCATCGGTCCCTGGCGAAGCTCAAGGGCACCTACGTGGACGCGCTGCCGCTGCTGGTGGAGGCCGACGGGCGCATCCACACCACCTACCACCAGGGCGGCGCCGCCACCGGCCGGCTGAGCTCGTCCGATCCGAACCTGCAGAACATCCCGGTCCGCACCGAGCTGTCGCGCCGCATCCGCGCCGCCTTCGTGGCGCCGCCGGGCGGGGTGCTGGTCTCGGCCGACTACTCGCAGATCGAGCTGCGGATCCTGGCGCACTACTCGGGGGACCCGGCGCTGCTGGCCAGCTTCCGGACCGGCGAGGACGTGCACGCGACCACCGCCGCCGAGACCTTCGGCGTCGCCCGCGGCGAGGTCACGCCGGACCAGCGGCGCATCGCCAAGGTGCTGAACTTCGGCATCGCCTACGGCCTCTCCGCGTTCGGGCTCTCGCAGCGCCTCGACCTCCCGCCCCACGAGGCGCAGGGGATCATCGACCGGTACTTCGCCCGCTACGCCGCGGTGAAGCGCTGGCTCGACGGGACCGTCGCCGAGACCCGGCGCACGGGCGAGGCCCGGACCCTCTTCGGCCGCAAGCGGGCGCTGCCGGAGATCACCGCCCGGAACCCGGCGCTGCGCCAGGCGGCGGAGCGGATGGCGGTCAACACGCCCATCCAGGGGACCGCGGCCGACCTCATCAAGCTCGCGATGCTGGCGGTCGACCGGGTGCTGCGCGAACGGGGGCTGGCCTCGCGCCTGCTGCTGCAGGTGCACGACGAGCTGGTGGTGGAGGCGCCCGAGGCGGAGCGCGGCGAGGTGGAGGCGCTGCTGCGCGACGAGATGGCCGGCGTGGCCGACCTCGCGGTGCCGCTGGAGGTGGAGGTGGGCGCCGGCCGGAGCTGGGACGAGGCCCACTGAACCGTTTCCGGATCCCGCGCCTCTCACCCTCGTGCCCCGCGTCCTCCGCAACATCCTGAAGGGACTCGTGCTCGGAGCCGTCCTCGGCCTGGGCTACAGCTTCCTCTCTCGCGCGCTCGGCTCCACCTGAAGCATCGCCTGCAACCCGGCGGTCGCCGGGGGAGTCGGGGCCTTCCTGGGCGCCATCTCGTTCGGCCGCGGCGAGGACCGGGAGCGCTGAGGTCCGGCCCGCCGGCGCCGCCTTCCCTTTTGCCCGGGAGCGCGCGACACTGGACCGTCCTCCGGTCCCGAGCCCGTGGAAAGTCCCCAGGCGAGCTTCAGCGTCTCCCTCCGCCACTTCGGCCGCGCCCTCGGCACCGGCGTCGCCGTCGCGGGCGCCGTGGTGCTCTGCGGCTGGCTCTTCGACCTGCACGCGCTCAAGACGCTGGCCCCCGGCCACGCCTCCATGAAGGCCAACGCCGCGCTGGGCCTGCTGCTCGGCGGCGCGGCGGTCTGGCTGCTCGCGCCCGAGCCGCTCTCGCCGGCGGCCCGCCGGCTGGGCACCGCGCTCGGCGTGGCGGTGGCGCTCCTCGGGCTCGGGACGACCGCCGAGTACCTCGGCGCCTTCGACCTGCGCCTCGACCAGATCCTGTTCCACGATCCGGTCGCCGGACCGAACCCGGGGCGCATGTCCCCCTCGAGCGCGCTCACGCTGCTGCTGGTGGGCTGCGCGCTGTTGCTCCTCGACTGGGAGACCCGCCGCGGGCACCGGCCCTCGCAGATGCTGGCGCTCACCGCGGCGCTGCTCCCGCTGCAGGCCATCGTCGGCTACACCTACGGGGTGGAGCCGGCCCGCGCCGCCGGGGAGACCGGCTCGCTCACCCTCCACTCCAGCCTCGGCTTCGCGCTGCTCTGCGCCGCCGTCCTGCTCTGCCGGCCCGAGTCGGGCTTCATGCGCGTGGTCTCGTCCGCGGGGCCGGTCGGCTTCGTGGCGCGGCGCCTGCTCGTGGCGGTGATGCTCCTGCCCCTCCTCCTCGGCTGGCTGCTGCTCGTGGCTGCGGTGGGATCGGGGCGGCACGAGACGCTCCTCGGCGCCTCCTTCATGGTGGTGTCCGGCATCGTGGCGGGCGGGGTGGTGGTCTGGTGGAACGCCAGCACGCTCCTGCGCATGGAGGACGACCGCGGGCACGTCGAGGAGTCGCTGCGGGAGCAGCGCGAGTGGTTCCGCACCACCCTGGCCAGCATCGCCGACGCGGTCATCGCCTGCGACATGCGCGGCCGGGTCACCCTCATGAACGCGGTGGCGGAGGCGCTCACCGGGTGCTCCGAGCCGGCCGCGGCGGGGCGGCCGCTGGAGGAGATCTTCCAGCCGCGCGGCCCCGGCGGCGAGCCGGTCGACAGCCCCGTGCGGCGAGTGCTGCAGGACGGGGTGGTGCGGCTGCCGCCGCGCTCGGTCATCCCGGGCGCGGAGGGCGAGGTGCCGGTGGAGGGGACCGCCGCGCCCATCCGCGACCGGCGCGGGCGCACCGCCGGGGTGGTGCTCGTGTTCCGGGACATGTCGGAGCGGCGCCGGGTGGAGGAGGCGCGCGCCGCGGTCCTCGCCCGCGAGCAGGCGGCCCGCTCGGAGCTGGAGCACGCCAACCGGGCCAAGGACGAGTTCATCGCCACGCTCTCGCACGAGCTGCGCACGCCGCTCAACTCGGTGCTCGGCTGGGCGCGGCTGCTGCGGCTGGGCAAGCTCGACGCGGCCTCGACCGCGCGGGCGGTGGAGGCCATCGAGCGTGGCGCCACCACGCAGGCGCAGATGGTGGACGACCTGCTCGACGTCTCGCGCGTCGTCCGCGGCGAGCTCCGCCTCGACGTGCGCCCGGTGGAGGTCCCGCCCATCCTGGAGGCCGCCGTGGACACGGTGAGGCCGGCGGCGGCGGCGCGCGGGATCGAGCTCGCCTGCGCGCTGGAGGCCCGGCCCGGGGCGGTGGTGGGGGATCCCGCGCGGCTGCAGCAGATCTTCTGGAACCTGCTCACCAACGCGGTCAAGTTCACGCCCGACGGCGGCCGCGTCGAGGTGCGGCTCGGGAGCGTCGAGGGGCGGGTGCAGGTCCGGGTGAAGGACACCGGCCAGGGCATCTCCCCGGAGTTCCTGCCGCACGTCTTCGACCGGTTCCGGCAGGCCGACTCGAGCACCACGCGGGCCCACGGCGGCATGGGCCTGGGGCTGGCCATCGTGCGGCACCTCGTCGAGGCGCACGGGGGGACCGTGCGGGGGGAGAGCGCCGGCCCGGGGATGGGCGCCACCTTCACCGTGACCCTGCCCAGCGCGGGCGAGCGACCGCGGGCCCGGATCGAGCCGGCGCGCCCCTCGCCGCGCGCGAGCCCGCCGGCGCCGGCGCCCGCCTCGCTGGGCGGGCTGCGGGTGCTGATCGTGGACGACGACCCCGACACGCTCGAGGTGGTCCGGCAGCTGCTGCAGCACGCGGGCGCGGCCGTGGTGGCCGCCGCCTGCGTGGAGGAGGCCCTGCGCGCGCTCGAGCGCGAGCGGCCCGACGTGCTGGTGAGCGACATCGGCATGCCCGGCCAGGACGGCTACGCGCTCATCCGCGCCGTGCGGGCGCTGCCGCCGGAGCGGGGCGGCCAGACGCCGGCGGCGGCCCTCACCGCCTTCACCCAGGCCGAGCACCGGCAGGAGGCGCTCGCGGCCGGGTACCAGCTCTACCTCGCGAAGCCCATCGGGCCCGCCGAGCTGACCGCCGCCGTGGCCGGGCTGGCGGGCCGGATCGCGCTGACGG
>JAJXVM010000279.1 GCA_021782135.1 Myxococcales bacterium
GGTCGGCCCGCGCCTGCGAGCCGGCCTGGACGAGGCCGCTCATGGGCACGAGCGAGCCCGCGAACCAGAGCCAGCCGGTGGTGAACCACGGCGCCCGGCTCCGCGCCGCCCGGCCGCAGGCGGCCGCGGTCACCGCCAGGAGGGCCGCGGCGCACGCCACCGCGGCACCCGCCGGCGGCGAACCGGGGTGCGGGTAGTAGGCCGCGAGCCCGGAAGGCCAGACCGCCTTCCAGAGGTAGAAGGCGTAGGAGAGGACCGCGTTGCCGGCGCGCGCGCCGAGGCCGAGCGCCGCGTACCCGGCGAGCGCGCGCGAGCCCCGGGCGGCCAGCACGGTCACGGCGCTCGAGGCGGCCGAGAGCAGCAGGAGCGGCAGCTTCTCGGCGAGCAGCCGGCCGGCGCGCTCGGGCCGGCGCAGCGGCCAGGCGTCGAGCAGCAGCAGCAGCAGGGGCCCGGTCACCATCATCGGCTTCGCGAGCAGGCTGAGGGCGAAGAGGGCCGCCACCGCCAGGTACCGGCGCCCGCCGGGGCGCTCGACGTAGCGCGCGTAGGCCCACAGGGTCGCGAACCAGAACAGGGCCGAGAGCAGGGTCTTGCGCTCCGCCACCCAGGCGACCGACTCCACGTTGAGCGGGTGCGCCGCGAACAGCGCGGCCACGAGCGCGCTCGGCCCCGCGGCCCCCGTCAGCCGGGACAGCGCCCGGTAGAGGAGGAGCGCGTTCAGGGCGTGCAGCGCCGCGTTCACGAGGTGGTGCGCCCCGGCGCTCGGGCCGAAGAGCTGCACGTCGAGCAGGTGCGAGAGCCACGTCAGCGGGTGCCAGTTGCCCGCCCAGGTGGTCGTGAAGGCCCAGGCGACGGCCCGGAGCGAGAGGCCCTGGAGCACGTGCGGGTTCTCGCTGACGTAGTCCTGGTCGTCCCAGTGCAGGAAGGAATGGTTCGCGACCCTCGCGTAGAGGAGCAGCGTCCCGACGACGAGCGCGAGCGGGATCGCGAGATCCTGGACGAGGCGCCGCCGGGCGCGGGTCGGAGCGGGCTGTTCCACCGGATCCCCTTGGTGAGGTCGCGGATCATACCCGAACGGGCAGGCGGCGAGACCGGGCGGGGGCCTGCCCGGTTCGTGGCGGGCGCTCGCCCCAGGCGCGCCGGCGTGTCCCGCCCGACATGGGTTAAGGAGGAGGCAGGAGGCTGCCCATGAGCGATGGCACGGGGGGAGTTCGCGACGAGCTCCAGGGGCGCGGCGAGTCGCTGCGCCAGGCGATGCGCTGGCTGGGCGAGCGGAGGCGGGACGAGCCGCGCGCGCCGCGCTCGAAGCTGATCGACGAGGCCGGCCTGCGCTTCGACCTCGCGCCGGCGGACGTCGAGTTCCTGCTGCAGCACTGGGAGGCTCCGTAACGTGGGGGCGGCCAGGCGAGCCGCGCTGTCGGCGGCGCTCGCCGTCGCGATCGGCGGGGCCGGCAGCGCGGCGCCGGAGGGGCACTGGCCCAGGCTGAAGCCTCCCTCTCCCGCGGCCCGGGGCCGGACGGTCGAGTCGCTCCCGGGCGCGGTGCTCGAGCACCACGGTGGTCCGACCCGGGCCGGCCTCTACCGCGATCCGTCGCTCACGCGCGCCGCGGCGGCCCGGCTCCGGCTGGACCGGGGGTTCCAGGCCCGGCTGTCGGGCGCGGTCTACGCGCAGCCGCTCTACCTGCCGGCGAGCGGCGGCCGGCCCGCCCTGGTGATCGCCGCGAGCGAGCGGAACGAGGTGGCGGCCTTCGACGCCGGCACCGGGGCCACGCGCTGGAGGCGGACGCTCGGCGCGCCGGTGCCGCGCTCGCGGCTGCCTTGCGGGAACATCGATCCGCTGGGGATCACCGGGACCCCCATCGCCGACCCGGCGAGCCGGACGCTCTACCTCGACGCCATGACCACGCCGGACGGGGGCGCGACGAAGCGGCACCTCGTCTTCGCGCTCTCGCTCGACGACGGCGCCACCCGACCCGGCTGGCCGCTCGACGTCGCCGAGCTCGCTCGACGCCGCGGGCTCGCCTTCGACGCCGCGGTCCAGAACCAGCGCGGCGCCCTCGCGCTGCGGCGTGGGCAGCTCTACGTCCCGTTCGGCGGCCACTACGGGGATTGCGGCGACTACCACGGCTGGGTGTTCGCCATCCCGGTGAAGGATCCGCTCGCCGGAACGGCCTGGCGCAGCGAGGCGCGCGGAGGCGGCGTCTGGGCGCCCGGCGGGCTGAGCGCCGACGGCGACCACCTCTTCGCCTCCACCGGGAACACCTTCGACGCGCGCTCCTGGGGGGGCGGCGACGCGGTGCTCCGCTTCGACGCCGGAGCCCCGCTGGGCTCGCGGCCCGCCGACTGGTTCGCGCCCTCCGACTGGAAGGAGCTCGACGACCGCGACGCCGACCTCGGCGGCACCGGCCCGCTGCCGATCGAGCTCCCGGGCGCGAGCCCCACGAAGCTGGTGACGGCCCTGGGCAAGGACGGGAAGCTCTACCTGCTCGACCGCGACCGGCTGGGGGGAACGGACGGCCCGCTGGCCGCCATCGAGGTGGCCGACGGCCCCATCGTCGGCGCCGCGGCCGCCTACTCCACGGCGCGCGGCAGCTACCTCGCCTTCCGGGCCCGGGGGCGGCGCTGTCCGGGCGGCCGGGCCGGCGACCTCGTGGCGGTCCGGCTCCGGCCCGGCGCCCCGCCCTCGGCCGAGGTGGCCTGGTGCGCGCGGGTCGAGGGCAAGGGCTCGCCCATGGCGACGACCACCGGCGACGGCGGCGAGGTGATCGTCTGGACGGTCGGGGCGGAGGGGGACGAGCGCCTGCACGGGTTCGACGGCGACACCGGCGCGGTGATCCACGGAGGCGGAGGCCGGGAGGAGGCGCTCCGTGCGGTGCGCCGCTTCCAGAGCCCCGTCCTCGGCGGCGGCCGGATCTACGTCGGCGTGGACGGGGGAGTGCAGGCGTTCGCCCGGTAGCGAACCGCTGCCCGATGCGCGCGCAGCCGCTGCCGCCGCGACGGGCAGCGCTCCCCGTCGCCGCGCCCGCGCGGGGCGCACGCGTCGCCGTCATCTCCGGCGCGAGCCGCGCCTCGCGCGACCGGGCCGCCGTCGCGCGTCGCTGGCACGCTTCTCGCTCCGGACCTCCCCGGCAGGCTTCACTGACCGGAACGCACGGAGGGTTCGACGATGGTGCGAAGAAGACTCGTGGCGCTGGCGGGCGCGGTGCTCGCCCTCTGCTCGGCCGCCGGGCCGGTCGCCGCCCGGGCGAAGGAGGAGACCATCAAGGTGGGCATCCTCCACTCGCTCTCCGGGACCATGGCGATCTCCGAGACCGCGCTCAAGGACGTGGCGCTGATGACCATCGAGGAGATCAACGCCTCGGGCGGCGTCATGGGCCGGAAGCTCGAGCCGGTGGTGGTGGACCCGGCCTCGAACTGGCCGCTCTTCGCCGAGAAGGCGCGGCAGCTCCTCACCCAGGACAAGGTCGCGGTGGTGTTCGGCTGCTGGACCTCGGTCTCGCGGAAGTCGGTGCTGCCGGTCTTCAAGGAGCTGAACGGGCTGCTCTTCTACCCGGTGCAGTACGAGGGGGAGGAGCTCGAGAAGAACGTCTTCTACACCGGCGCCGCCCCGAACCAGCAGGCCATCCCCGCGGTCGAGTACCTCATGAGCAAGGAGGGCGGCGGCGCGCGGCGCTTCTTCCTGCTCGGCACGGACTACGTCTACCCGCGCACCACCAACAAGATCCTGCGGGCCTTCCTGCACGCGAAGGGCGTGTCCGACGCGGACATCGCCGAGGTCTACACGCCCTTCGGCCACGGCGACTACCAGACCATCGTCGCCAACATCAAGAAGTTCGCCCTGGGCGGCAAGACCGCGGTGATCTCGACCATCAACGGCGACTCCAACGTGCCCTTCTACAAGGAGCTCGGGAACGCCGGGCTGAAGGCCACCGACGTCCCGGTGGTGGCCTTCTCGGTGGGCGAGGAGGAGCTGCGCGGCATCGACACCCGGCCCCTCGTCGGTCACCTCGCCGCTTGGAACTACTTCATGTCGCTCAAGAACCCGGCCAACGCCGCGTTCGTGAGGAAGTTCCGCGCCTACGCGAAGCGCAAGGGGCTGCCCAGCGCGGACCGGGTGGTGACGAACGATCCCATGGAGGCGACCTACGTCGGCATCCACATGTGGAAGCAGGCGGTGGAGAAGGCCCACTCGACGGAGGTGAAGAAGGTCATCCCCGCCATGGGCGGGCAGGCCTTCCCCGCGCCCTCCGGCTTCACCCTCACCATGGACCCCACCAACCACCACCTGCACAAGCCGGTGTTCATCGGCGAGATCCGGCCGGACGGGCAGTTCAACGTGGTCTGGAAGACGAAGAAGCCGATCCGCGCGCAGCCCTGGAGCCCGTACCTCCCGGGCAACGGCTCGAAGCAGAGCATGTGATCCGGCGCCCTTCGATCCGCGCCATGCGCCCCCTCCTCCCGCTCCTCGCCGTCGCGCTCCTCGCCCCCGCGGCGGCGCGCGCC
>JAJXVM010000280.1 GCA_021782135.1 Myxococcales bacterium
AGCTGCGGCTCCCGGCCGCCGCGCCGGTGCGCGCGGTGCCGACCGCCAACGGGCAGGACGGCGTGGCCGGGGCGGCCGCCGCGGTGGTGCAGCCCGCCTGACGCGGCAGGGGACGGGAGCGGCTCATGGGCGCGGCGGCGTTGGCGGAGGCGGGGCGCGGGCGGGGGCGGGGGCGGAGGCCGCTCGACGCGGTCATCAACGTGGTCCCCGCCATCGACCTGCTCTCCTGCTGCATCGCCTTCCTGCTCTTCACGGCGGTCTGGACCCAGATCTCCCGGCTCGAGGTGCAGCCGCTCGGCGCGCCGGCGGAGGCGGCCGAGGTTCGGGGCACGGTGCCGCTCACCGTGGCGCTCACCGGGCAGGGCTACCGGCTGGTGGTCGGCAACGAGAAGCCGGTCGAGATCCCGGCCGCCGGCCGCGCCGAGGGCGCGCCCCGGTACGACCTCGAGGCCCTCGCCGCCCGGCTGCGCGCGCTCAAGGCCCGCTACCCGGCCCAGACCTCGGTGACCATCTCGGCCGAGGACGCGGTCGCCTACCGGGACCTCATCGACGCCATCGACACCTGCGTGGGCGTCGGCCTCCCGGGCGTGGCCGTGGCGTCGGCGGGGTGAGGCCATGGCCATCGTCCAGCCCGGCAGGCGTCCGGCCCTCCGCTGCGCCCGCTCCCGCGTCCTCGGCCCCCGTCTGCGCCGGTTCGGGCACCCGCTCGACGCCCAGCTCAACGTGGTGCCGATGGTGGACATGATGACGATGCTCGTCATCTTCCTCCTCCAGCAGTTCTCGGCCACCGGCGAGGTGCTGTACCTCCAGCGGGACATCCGGCTGCCGGTGGCCCGGCACGGCGTCGCCATCGACGCGGCGCCGGTGGTGGCCATCAGCCAGGCCCAGCTGGTGGTGAGCGGGGTGAAGCTGGCGGACGTGCCGGCGCTCCTCGCCGAGAACGCGCTCGAGATCCCCGCCCTCGAGGAGAAGCTGAAGGAGGAGCGCCGCCGCTGGGACTTCGTGCACCAGAACGACCCGGACCGCGAGCGCCGCTGGACCGGGGCGGTGAACGTCCAGGCGGACGTGAAGGTGCCGTTCAAGCTGGTGAAGCGGGTGATGTGGTCCTGCGGCCGGGCCGGCTACCACGACGTGAACTTCGCCACGGTGGAGGAGGCGAAGCGCTCCGCCGCCGCCCGCTGACGCGGCCGGGAGGCCCTTCCTTGCCAGCCGCGTGCCGGGCCGCTAGTATCCGCCCTCCACCACGGGGCGCGAGTCCCGGTATTCATTCGCAAAAGCCAATAAATTGGCAAAGGGAAGCGGCTGGTCATGAACCTTCACGCGATGCTCACCTCCTTGACGCTCGGCGCTGCGGAAGCGCACGGCGGGGAGGCCAACCTCGTCCTTCCGGACCTCAAGTCCGTGACCTTCCTCGGGATGACCGGCTGGTCCCTGCTGGCCGTCGGCATCCTGGTGTCGCTGGCCGGCCTGGCGTTCGGCCTCACGATCTCGAACCAGCTCAAGAACCTCCCGGTCCACAAGTCGATGCGGGAGATCTCGGAGCTGATCTACGAGACCTGCAAGACCTACCTCGTCACGCAGGCCAAGTTCATCGCCGTCCTCT
The DNA here is from genome assembly GCA_021782135.1 of Myxococcales bacterium. Taxonomy (GTDB): domain Bacteria; phylum Myxococcota; class Myxococcia; order Myxococcales; family Anaeromyxobacteraceae; genus Anaeromyxobacter_B. The sequence continues at coordinate 1,604 of JAJXVM010000280.1, forward strand.
GGGCCTTCATCGCCATCATCATGGTGGCGTACTTCGGCGGCTTCCAGGGCTTCGGCGCGCTCAAGCTCGGCATCATCCTGGCGTTCAGCCTGGTCGGCATCCTCGGCTCGGCCGGCGTCGCCTGGTTCGGCATCCGCGTCAACACCTACGCCAACTCCCGCTCCGCCTTCGCCTCGCTGGCCGGCAAGCCCTTCCCCACCTACGCCATCCCGCTCAAGGCGGGCATGAGCATCGGCACCATGCTGATCAGCACCGAGCTGCTGATCATGCTCTTCATCCTCCTCTTCGTCCCGGGCGACCTGGCCGGCTCCTGCTTCATCGGCTTCGCCATCGGCGAGTCGCTGGGCGCCTCGGCGCTGCGCATCGCCGGCGGCATCTTCACCAAGATCGCCGACATCGGCTCCGACCTGATGAAGATCGTCTTCAAGATCAAGGAGGACGACGCCCGCAACCCCGGCGTGATCGCCGACTGCACCGGCGACAACGCCGGCGACTCGGTGGGCCCGTCGGCCGACGGCTTCGAGACCTACGGCGTCACCGGCGTGGCGCTCATCAGCTTCATCCTCCTGGCCGTCCCGCAGTCCGAGACGCAGGTGAAGCTGCTGGTCTGGATCTTCGCGATGCGCATCATGATGGTGATCGCGAGCGTGGTCTCGTACTTCGCCAACGAGTCCTTCGCCAAGGCCAAGTACGCCACCGCCGACAAGATGGACTTCGAGGCGCCGCTCACCACGCTGGTGTGGCTCACCTCCTTCGTCTCGGTGGCGCTCACCTTCCTCGTCTCCTTCCTGCTCATCTCCACCCTCGGCGACGGCACCCTCTGGTGGAAGCTCTCCGCCATCATCACCTGCGGCACCCTCGCCGGCGCCATCATCCCGGAGATGATCAAGGTCTTCACCTCCACCAACTCGGCGCACGTGCGCGAGGTGGTGACCGCCTCCAAGGAGGGCGGCGCCTCCCTCAACGTCCTCGCCGGCCTCACCGCGGGCAACTTCTCCGCCTTCTGGATGGGGCTCGTGATCGTGGCGCTCATGGGCATCGCCTACGGCGTCGCCGGCCTCGGCTTCGAGGTCTCGCACCAGGTCGCCGGCGTGGCGGTCGGCTTCCCCGGCGGCATCATGCTCGCCCCGGCGGTGTTCGCCTTCGGCCTGGTGGCCTTCGGCTTCCTCGGCATGGGCCCGGTCACCATCGCCGTCGACAGCTACGGCCCGGTGACCGACAACGCCCAGTCGGTCTACGAGCTCTCGCTCATCGAGAACATCCCCAACGTCAAGGCCGAGGTGAAGAAGGAGTTCGGCTTCGACGTCGACTTCGAGAAGGCCAAGCACTACCTCGAGGAGAACGACGGCGCCGGCAACACCTTCAAGGCGACCGCCAAGCCGGTGCTCATCGGCACCGCGGTGGTGGGCGCCACCACCATGATCTTCTCGATCATCATGAGCCTCACCCACGGGCTCACCCAGGGCATGGAGAAGCTCTCCATGCTCCACTCGCCGTTCCTGCTCGGCCTCATCACCGGCGGCGCGGTGATCTACTGGTTCTCCGGCGCCTCGACCCAGGCCGTCTCCACCGGCGCCTACCGCGCGGTGGAGTTCATCAAGGCCAACATCCGGCTCGAGGGCGCCGAGAAGGCGTCGGTGGAGGACTCGAAGAAGGTGGTCGCCATCTGCACGCAGTACGCGCAGAAGGGCATGTTCAACATCTTCCTGGTGGTCTTCTTCGCCACCCTCGCCTTCGCCTTCCTGGAGGAGTACTTCTTCATCGGGTACCTCATCTCCATCGCGCTCTTCGGCCTCTACCAGGCGATCTTCATGGCCAACGCCGGCGGCGCCTGGGACAACGCCAAGAAGGTGGTCGAGGTGGAGCTCAAGGCCAAGGGCACCCCGCTGCACGACGCCTGCGTGGTCGGCGACACCGTCGGCGACCCCTTCAAGGACACCTCCTCGGTGGCCATGAACCCCATCATCAAGTTCACCACGCTCTTCGGCCTCCTGGCCGTCGAGCTGGCCATCAACGTGCCGGGCGCGATCCGCTTCGCCTGCTTCGCCGCCTTCCTGGCGGTGGCGCTGGTCTTCGTGTGGCGGTCCTTCTACGGCATGCGGATCAAGTCGGGCGAGGCCGCCGAGCCCGCCGCCCGGTCCGAGGCGGCGTAGCCGCCCGATGCCGGCGGGGATCCCAGGCCGCTCGGCCCAGGAGCTCCGGGCGCTGCTCGCGAGAGCGAGCAGCGCCGTCAAGGTCTTCCCTCTCCACGGCGTGGCCGTCCTCCCCGGGACGCCCACGCCGTTTCACGTCTTCGAGCCGCGCTACCGCGCGCTGGCCGAGGACGCGCTCTTCGCCGACCGGCTGCTGGTCTTCGCGAACCTCGCCGACCCCGCCACCGAGCACGATCCGCGGCCGCCGCTCCGCCCCATCGCCTCCGCCTGCGTCATCGAGGAGGACGAGCAGCTCGAGGGCGGGCGCTACGACCTGCTCTGCCGCGGCGTGGCGCGGGTCCGCCTCCTCGAGGAGGTGGAGTCCGGCAAGCCGTACCGCACCTTCCGGGTGGAGCCGCTCGACGACCTGTTCCCGCCCGGCGGCGCGCCGGAGCTGTCGGGGGCGGTGGCGGCGCTCGAGCAGTGCGTCCTCGAGCTCGCCTCGCTGCTCCCGCCCGAGTCCGGCGCCGCCAACCTGGCGCAGGCGGCGGCCCGCTTCGCCCGCCACCCGGGGGCCCTCGCCGACCTCGTCGCCGCCGCGGTGGTGAGCGAGTCGGCGGCGCGCGTCCAGGTCCTGGAGGAGCTGCGGGTGGCCGAGCGGCTCGCGCTCGTGACCGAGGACGTGGCGAGCGTCATCCTCATGCTCTCCCGCGGGCGCAGCCCGAGCGCCTGA
>JAJXVM010000281.1 GCA_021782135.1 Myxococcales bacterium
CCTCGCCGGCGAGCCAGGCCTCCTCCGGGCTCTCACCCGGGAGGCGCCGCACGCCCTCTTCGAGCAGGGCGTCGGCGACCTGGAGGCGGCGGTGAGGCGCCACGGCCGCGCCAGGCTGGTGATCGCCGAGCCTTCGACCACCCCGGCGACGCCACCGGCTCCCGCGCCTATGCAGCCGGCCCGATCCGCGGAGGTCGCCCGCCGCGAACCGCGCGACGTCGCGGGCCCCACCCCCGTCGACCCCGCCGGGATCGGATCGGAGACGGGAGAGCGGGCCCCCGGCCGGCAGGAGTCGATCCGTGGAGTGATCTTCAGCAAGGATCGACCGATGCAGCTCGAGGCGACGCTTCGATCGCTCCTCGCCACCTGCCAGGATCCAGACCGCCTCTCGCTGAAGGTGGTGTGCCGGGCCACCTCGGAGGCCATGCGCCGCCGTTACGGCAGGGTTGCCGCGACCTTCCCGGCCGTCGAGATCGTCGAGGAGGCCGGGTTCAAGGAGACGCTGCTGGCGGCGATCGACGGCGCAGAGCTGATCCTGTTCGTCGTCGACGACGCGATCTTCGTGCGCCGGTGGAGCGCGGCGCGGATCGAGGCGCTCCTCGCGGAGGACGGGGAGGCGATCGGTTTCTCCCTGCGGCTCGGGCGGAACACCGTCCGCTGCTATCCGGTCGACCGCCCGCAGCGGCTCCCGGCGTTCCAGCCGCGCGGGGACGCCCTCGCCCTGGAGTGGCGAGGCGCCGAGCTCGACTTCGGCTACCCGCTCGAGCTCTCCTCGTCGGTCTACCGCCATCGCGACCTGGGGCCGCTGCTCGCCCGGCTCGACTACCGGAACCCAAACGAGCTCGAGTCGGCGCTCGACGCGGCCAAGGGCGAGCTGGCGCGGCTGCCGATCCTCCTCTGCCCGCCGCTCTCCGCGGCCTTCTGCGTCCCGCTCAACGTGGTGCAGCGCGCCTTTCCGAACCGCGCTGGCCGCAGCGCGACTCACACGCCCGACCGGCTCGCCGCGCTCTTCGACGCCGGCGCCCGGATCGACGTGCGGGCGCTCGAGGGTTACACGCCGACGGCCTGCCACGAGGAGGTCGATCTCCCGCTCATCGGTCCGGCCGAGGTGCCCCGGGTGTCGGTGGTCATCCCCTGCTACCGCCAGGCCGAGTTCCTCCCCTTCGCCGTGGCGAGCGTGCTCTCCCAGGGCTACCAGGACTGGGAGATCGTCATCGTGAACGACGGGAGCCCGGACGAGACCTCCCGGATCGCGCGAGACCTCGCGCGTGCGAACCCCTCGAGGCGGATCCGGCTGATCGAGCAGGCGAATGGAGGGCTCGCGGCGGCGCGCAACGCCGGCGTCGGCGCCGCCCGGGGCGACCTCATCCTACCTCTCGACGCCGACGACGGCCTCGCCCCCTCCTTCCTCGAGCGGACCGTGGCGGCGATCGACGCGTCCGCGGACGCATCGATCGCCTTCACCGACGCGACCTATTTTGGCGCAAAGACCGGGATCTGGAGGCTCGGCCCCTTCGATCTCGAGCACCTGAAGACCCAGAACCGGGCCTGCTGCACCTCCCTCTTCCGAAGGTCGGTGTGGGAGCAGACCGGCGGATACAACGCCAACATGGTGCTCGGGTACGAGGACTGGGACCTCTGGATCGGCGCCGCCGAGCGAGGCTTCAAGGCAGTCCACGTTCCCGAGCCGCTCTTCCTGTACCGCCAGCGCGCGACCTCGATGGTTCTTCGCGCGCACGGCCACCACCGCCAGCTGATGGCTCGCATGGTGCTCAACCACCCGGGCGCCTACTCACCGGAGGAGCGGGCGCGTGCGGCGCAGCTCCTCGAGGCGGCCCCGCTCCCGCCCCGACCCGTCGATCCTTCGCCGCGACCGCCGGACGCCGGGTCCGCCTCGATGGTGGCCCGGGACGGCGGCGCACCCCCCGCCGTCAGCGTGGTGATCCCCTGCTTCGGGCAGGCCGAGTACCTCCCGTTCGCGGTCTCCAGCGTCGCCCTCCAGACCTTCACCGACTGGGAGATCGTCGTCGTGGACGACGGCAGCCCGGACGACACGGCGCGGGTCGCCGAGGAGCTCATCTCCAAGCTGCCAGGGCGACGCATCCGGCTGCTGCGGCGAGAGAACGGGGGCCCTGGCGCGGCCCGGAACGCCGGGATCGCCACCGCGCGGGGTCGATACATCGTCCCCCTCGACGCCGACGACGCGCTCGACCCCACCTTCCTCGAGAAGACCATCGGCCTCCTGGAGGCCAACCCCGGCGTGTCGGTGGTCGGGACCGATGGCATGACCTTCGGCCTGAAGACGACCCCCCTTCGTGCCGTCCCGCTCGCGTCCCCGCAGGCCGTCGCGCGAGCCAACAGCCTCAACTACTGCTCGCCCTATCGTCGAGAGGTGTGGGAGGCGTGCGGCGGCTATGACGAGGCGCGGACGTTGGCCGGCTACGAGGACTGGGACTTCTGGGTCGGCGCCAAGGAGCGCGGCTTCGCCTTCGCCCACGTCGCCGAGCCGATCTTCTTCTACCGGGTCAAGGAGGTGAGCCTCTATACGAAGGCGCTGAAATCCGACCGACACCTCCGGTGCCGGATCCTGCTCAAGCACCCCAGCTCCTTCTCCGAGGCCGAGCGCGCCGCCGCGCAGGAGTTCCTGCGCGACGCACCCGCACCCGCACCCGCGCTCCCTCCGGTGGCCTCGCCGGGCGCCGGGCCGCCGCGACCGCCCGGCGCCACTCCCGGCGCTCCCCATGGCGTCGCTTCCTCTCCCGGAGAAGATGCCGAGCGCCCGCAAAGAAACGGAGGCGACGTGAGAGATCCGGCGATGGAGGCGTGGCGAGCCGCTGGTTGTCCCTTCCCGCCGCCGCAGGAGCTCAAGGCGGCGGCCATCCGAGCTCAGGCCTCTCGGCACGGGACGAGGGTGTTCGTGGAGACCGGCACCTTCCGGGGCGACACGCTCCACGCCATCCGATCGCACTTCGACGTCCTGGTCTCCATCGAGCTCGACCCGGCCCTCCACGAGGCCGCGGCCCGACGCTTCGCCTCGGACGCCCGGATCGTCTGTCTGCGCGGCGACAGCGGGAAGGTGCTCCCGGAGGTCCTCGATCGGATCGACGCCCCGGCGCTCTTCTGGCTCGACGGGCACTTCAGCGGCCCGGGCACCGCCCGCGGCGACCGCGACACGCCGATCGTGGATGAGCTCCGCGCGATCCTGCGCCACCGGGTGAGGCGCCACGTCGTCCTGATCGACGACGCTCGCCTCTTCGGCGTCGATCCGGCCTACCCGTCGATTCGCGAGATCCTCGATCTGGTTCGGGCGGAGCGTCCAGATTGTGGCGTCGACGTCGCGCTCGACGCCATCCGCGTCTCTCCCGCCGCGGAATCGGCGGCCGTCGTCGCGACCGGGGACGGTTCGCCCCTGAACGGACGCCGGTTGCCGAGGCTGCCGAGCCGCCCCGGGGACCCGGGGGAGAGCCTGCTCCTGCTGCGCTCGGCGGGCCTCACCCGCGACGGCGCCCCGCTCCGACTCCACCTCGGGTGCGGGGAGACGCGCCTCGACGGCTACGTCAACGTCGACATCCCCCCCACCGACGTCTCCCTCATGAAGACGGTCGCCGACGTCTTCGGGGACGTCCCCACGCTCCGCTTCCCTCCAGGGTCCGTGGACGAGGTCCGATCTCACCACGTCTTCGAGCACTTCGGCAGGGTCGAGGCGATGGCGCTCCTCATCCGATGGCACGAGTGGCTCCGCCCTGGAGGTTCCCTCCTCATCGAGACCCCGGACCTGGTCGGTTCGGCGCGCATGGTCCTGTCCGACCGGCCGCTGGCGTTGAAGATGGCCGCGGTGCGCCATCTCACCGGCGACCAGGCGGAGGGCTGGGCCTACCACGTGGACCAGTGGTTCGAGGACCGCTTCCGCGAGACCTTGAGCCGGCTCGGCTTCGCGAACTTCAGCGCGAGCACCAGCTCGTGGCCGCACCCTCCGTTCCTGGCGAACGTGACCGCGTCCGCCCAGAAGGTGGAGTCCCTTCCTCGCGCCGAACTCCTCCGCCGCGGAGAGGCGCTCCTCGCCGAGAGCGCCGTCGCGCCGTCCGAAGCCAGGCTCGTCGACCTCTGGGGGTCACAGCTCCGGGCCTGTCTCTCGGACGGACAGGCCCCGCGGCGCAGCGCGCCGGCGCTCGACCCGTCCTCGGGCGCGCACTCCGGCGCCGCCTAGACGCCCTCCGCGGCCCCTAGAGATCCCGGAGCGCGTCCGCCGCCCCCCGCCCCGCCACCCAGCCGGTGAGGATCGCCACCCCGAGCCCCGTCCCGTCGGCGGCGAGGTCGTGGCCGCCCACCACCGCCCCGGCCGCGAAGAGCCGCGCGTCGACCGGCCGCCCGTCCGCCCCGAGCGGCCGGCACCGGGGGTCCACGGCGACGCCGGCGGCCAGGAGCGGCTGCGCCTCGCCCCGCCGCCTGCCGGTGAGGGAGCCGG
>JAJXVM010000282.1 GCA_021782135.1 Myxococcales bacterium
CGGGCGGGCGCACCGGCTCGCGCTCCACGATCCGGACGCGGCCGCCCTGGGCGGCGAGGCCGAGGCCGGCCGGCTCACGGCGCCCATGCCGGGGCGGGTGGTGGCGGTGCTGGTGGAGCCGGGGGCGCCGGTGCGCAAGGGGGCCCCGCTGGTGATCCTCGAGGCCATGAAGATGGAGCACACCATCCGCTCGCCGCGCGACGGCCGGGTGGCGAGCGTCCACTTCGACGTCGGCGCGCTGGTCGACGACGGCGCCCAGCTGCTCGCGCTCGAGGCGGACGCGGAGGCCCGCCCATGAACCTGCCCGCGCGGGTGACGGTGGTGGAGGTGGGGCCGCGGGACGGGCTGCAGAACGAGCCGGTCGCGATCCCGACCGCCGACAAGGCGGCGCTCGTCGAGGCGCTGGCCGGGGCGGGGCTGCCGGTGATCGAGGCGGCGAGCTTCGTGTCGCCCCGCTGGGTGCCGCAGCTCGCCGACGGGGCCGAGGTGCTCGCGTCGGTCCGGCGGCGGCCGGGCGCGCGCTACGCGGCCCTGGTGCCCAACCTGCGGGGCTTCGAGGCGGCGGCCGCGGCCGGCGCCGACGAGGTGGCGGTGTTCGGCGCCGCCTCGGAGACCTTCTCGCGGCGCAACCTGAACTGCTCCATCGAGGCGAGCCTGGAGCGCTTCGCCGAGGTGACCGCCGCCGCGCGCGCGCGGGAGATCCCGGTGCGCGGCTACGTGTCCTGCGTCCTCGGCTGCCCGTACGAGGGCGCGGTGGCGCCGGGGGCGGTGGCCCGGGTGGCGCGCCGGCTGCTCCAGCTGGGCTGCCGCGAGATCTCGCTCGGCGACACCGTCGGCGTCGGCACGCCGGGCGCCGTCCAGGCGCTGGTGGATCGGGTCGCGGAGGAGGTGCCGCGCGAGCGGCTGGCGGTCCACTTCCACGACACCTACGGGCAGGCGCTCGCGAACGTGCTGGCGGCGCTCGAGCGCGGCGTGGCGGTGGTGGACGCCTCGGTGGGCGGGCTCGGCGGCTGCCCGTACGCGCCCGGGGCCTCCGGGAACCTCGCCACCGAGGATCTCCTCTACATGCTGCGCGGGCTGGGCGTCGAGACCGGCGCCGACCTCGACGGCGTGGTCGCGGCGGCCTGGCGCATCTCGGAGCGGCTGGGTCGTCCGCCCGCCTCCCGGGTCGCGCGCGCCCGCGCCGCCGCGCGCGGCGGCTCCTGTCTTCCCCTTCACCCCGCGCGGCGGGACAACCCGAGGTGCTCACATGGCGAGTGACGCGGAACTGTACCGGCAGAAGCTCTGCACCCCTGCCCAGGCGGCCTCGATCGTCCGCTCGGGCGATCACCTGGTCTTCCCCATCTGCGCCGGGGAGCCGACCCTCTTCGTCCAGGCGCTCGCCGCGCGCAAGGAGGAGCTGGAGGGGGTGGTGGTGAACCAGCAGCACCACCTCAGCCCGGCCTACCTCGACGAAGAGTCGCCGCCGCACATCAAGGTGAACTCCTGGTTCACCAGCGCGGTGTCGCGCAAGGCGGTGCAGCAGGGGTGGGCCGACTTCGTCCCCAACCACTTCCACGAGGTCCCGAAGCTCCTGCGCGAGTACTGGCCCATCGACGTGGTGGGCACGGTGGTCTCGCCGATGGACGAGCACGGCTACTTCAGCTGCAGCCTCTCGGTCGCCTACACCATGGAGGCCCTGAAGAAGGCCCGGAAGGTGGTGGTCCAGGTGAACCGCGGGGCGCCCCGGACCCACGGCAACTGCCACATCCACGTCTCGCAGGTGGACTGCGTCATCGAGTCGGACGAGCCGGTCTTCGAGCTCAAGAGCCCGCCGCTCACGCCGATCGAGGAGGCCATCGGCGGCCACATCGCCGAGCTCATCGAGGACGGCTCCACGCTCCAGCTCGGCATCGGCGGGATGCCCAACGCGGTGTGCCAGGCGCTCCAGTCCAAGCGCGACCTCGGGATCCACACCGAGATGATCACCGACGGGATGGTGGACCTGATGGAGTGCGGCGCGGTGAACAACTCGAGGAAGCGCCTCCACCCCGGCAAGACGGTGGGCACCTTCGCGCTCGGCACCCGCCGCCTCTACGAGTTCATGAACGAGAACCCGGCGGTGGAGATGTACCCGGTGGACCACACCAACGACCCGTACAACATCGGCAAGAACGACAAGGTGGTCTCCATCAACGCCAGCATGGAGGTGGATCTCCTCGGGCAGTGCTGCTCCGAGGCGCTCGGGCCCGAGCAGTGGAGCGGCACGGGGGGCCAGGTGGACTTCGTGCGTGGCGCCAACCTCTCCCGCGGCGGCAAGAGCTTCATCGCCATCTCCTCGACCGCGAAGAAGGGGACCGTCTCGCGCATCGCGCCGATGCTGCGCCAGGGGGCGGTGGTGACCACCGGCAAGAACGACGTCGACCACGTGGTCACCGAGTACGGCGCCGCCAAGATGCGGGGGCAGACCGCCCGCCAGCGCGCGCTCAACCTCATCGCGGTGGCGCACCCGGACTTCCGCGCCGAGCTGACCGAGGCGGCGCGGCGGCTGAAGCGGATCTAGGGCCGCGCTCCCTCCCCCGCCGCGCGTCGCGCGGCGGGGAGGGGGGCGGGCGATACCGCCGGTGCGACCCGCGCCTTGCGGGTGCGCAGGGACCCGGCTAGCATCGCGGACCATGGCCCGAATCCATCCGTTCCAGGGCGCGGCACCGCGGCTCCACCCCTCGGTCTTCGCGGTGGACGACGCGCTCGTCATCGGCGACGTCGAGATCGGCGAGCAGTCCTCGCTCTGGTTCGGCGCCATCGTGCGCGGCGACGTGAACTCGATCCGGATCGGCGCCCGCTCCAACGTGCAGGACCAGACCGTGATCCACGTCACCAACCGCACCCACCCGACCGTGGTGGGCGACGACGTCACGCTCGGCCACCGGGTCACGCTGCACGGCTGCACCATCCAGGATCGCTGCCTCGTCGGCATCGGGGCCATCGTGCTCGACGGGGCGGTGGTGAGCTCCGACTCCATGGTCGGCGCCGGCGCCCTCGTCCCCCCGGGCATGGTGGTGCCCTCCGGGACCCTGGTGGTCGGCTCGCCGGCGCGGGTGAAGCGGCAGCTCACGCCGGAGGAGATCGCCTTCCTGAGGAAGTCGGCGCGAAACTACGTCGCCTACTCCGAGCAGTACCGGAAGGAAGGGTGGTCGGCGCGATGACCGCGGCCGAGGCGCTGAAGCGCTGCGCGCTCTTCAAGGACTTCACCGCGACCGGGCTGCAGATCCTGGGCGGCATCGCCCGGGAGAAGCGGGTGCCGGCCGGCACGCCGCTCTTCGTCGAGGGCGTGCTGGGCGACGCCCTGGTGGTGCTGCGCTCCGGCACGGTGAAGCTCTCGCAGAAGGGGAGCGCCGGCGAGCGGGCGCTCGGGAGCGCCGGGCCGGGCGACCACCTCGGCGCGCTGGCGCTGCTCGCCCCCTCCCACCGGCTCTGCTCGGCGGTGGCCGAGAGCGACTGCGAGCTGCTGGAGCTGCACCAGGCCGACTTCGCCAAGCTGCAGGCCCACAAGCCCCAGGCCTGCCTCAAGCTCTCGCTCGCCATCGCCGCCGACCTGGCGCGCCGCATGGCGGAGGCCAAGGAGCCGCTGCGCGAGGCGCTGGACCGGGTGCCGCGCGGATAATCGCGACGGTTCATCGACTCTCCGGCTGGTTTGAGGTATCGACTACCCGCCGGAGGAGACCGCACCCGGGATGCTGGAGCGCTTCGTCGACATGCTGCGGGGCCAGTCGCTCGAAGCGAGCGCGGGCTTCGTCTTTGGCGTGCTCCTGCTCTGCGGCTTCGGACTGCCGCTCCCGGAGGACGTGGTGCTGGTCACGGGCGGCGTGCTCGCCTGGCTCGCCTCGTCGCTCGAGGAGGCCTCGTTGCGGGCGATGGTCTCCGACCCCGATCTGCTCACCATGGTGGCGGTCGGCCTGGCGGGGATCGTGGCGGGCGACTCGGTCATCTACTGGATGGGCCGGCGGCTCGGCTCGCGGGTGGCCGAGATCCCCGGCCTGCGGCGGCTGGTCACCCCGCGGAAGCTCGAGGAGGTGGAGAAGCTGATGCGCCGCCGGGGCAACGTGCTGGTGGTCATCGCCCGCTACCTGCCCGGCCTGCGCGCGCCCACCTACTTCACGGTCGGCCATTCGCGCCTGCCCTACCTCCGGTTCGTCCTCTTCGACGCCGTGGCCGCGCTCGTCTCGGCGCCGCTCTTCGTGGGGCTCGGCTTCTTCTTCGGCGACGACATCGAGCTCGCCGCTCGCGCCGCCAGCCGCTTCAGCCACTACATCCTGCTCGGGGTGGCGGTGGTGCTGGCCGGCTTCGGCTTCCGCTGGCTCCAGCAGCGACGCAGCGGCGTGCGCCCGGAGCCCGGCGAGCCGTCGGGGCGCTGAGCGCCCTCGCCGCGAGCCCGGCGCCGCCCGCCGCGA
>JAJXVM010000283.1 GCA_021782135.1 Myxococcales bacterium
GATCACCGAGATCGACCCCGGCCAGTTCCTCCCGGACCACCCGCCTCTTGGACCGCTGCGGCCGCTTTGCCATCCCGGTCGTAGATCACACCCGGGGCGCTCCCATCAACTTGTGTGGGATCGTTAGCCCTGACCCTCCCCGCCCAGCGGGGAGGGAAAGAGGAGCCCCTGCCCGTTACGCGTGCGCCCCGCTGCTCTCCCAGGGCCGCGTCTGCAGGGTCCGGTCGATGTACTCGAGGTGCCGGCGCTCGTCGTCGGCGCAGCGCTGGACCACCAGCAACACGTCGGCGGGCCACGCCATGGAGGCGGCCTCGCGGTAGTTGCGGTTGGTGAGCCGCTCGTTGCTCTGCATGGCCTTGAGCGCCTGCTCGGTCCCCATCTTCGAGCGGATGGCGGTCATGCCCTGGATGAGGAAGCCCTTCATGTCGGGCTTGTCGGCGGGGGGCTTGTCGCCGAAGCGGGTCACGAACGGCGACAGATCGGTCATGTGCCGCCGGTGGTCCTGCTGGAACTCGGTCAGCCGCGACTTGATGGTGAAGTCGTCGATGTTGTCGATGGCCTGCTGGTAGGCGCGGATGGCGTCGATGTCGAGCTGCACGAGACCCTTCAGCTCCTTCGCCATCTGCTCGTTCGTCATCTTGTCACCGATCACGGCGGCATCCTCTCGGCGGCTCGTCGCCGCAGCCAGTTGTCCGTGCGAACGATGCGGTGCGCGCCGCCGGGGCGCAGCGACCCCGGAGAAGCGGCGGGGAGGCGGCGGGGCGGGTGGGGAAGCCGCGCCTTCACGCTCCCCCGCTGCGCGGGAGAGAAGGCATGTGCCCGGAGGTCCCAGGGGGGCCCACTCCCGCCCCACTCCCACTACCTCACGCAGGTGCTCTCCACCTCTTCCACCGTCTTCGGCACCGCGTCGGTGAGGTTCTCGTACCCGCTGCCCGTGACGACGAGGTCGTCCTCGATGCGGATGCCGATGCCGCGAAACTCCTCGGGCGCCTGCGCGTCGTCGGGCGCGACGTAGAGCCCGGGCTCCACGGTCAGCACCATGCCGGCGGCGAGCGGCCGCGACTTGCCGTCGAGGTAGTAGGCGCCGACGTCGTGCACGTCCATGCCGAGCCAGTGGCTGGTGCGGTGCATGTAGTAGCGGCGGAAGCCCTTGTCCTCGATCCGCTCGTCCACCCCTCCCTGCAAAAGCCCGAGCCGGATCATCCCCTCGACGAGCTTGCGCACGCAGACGTCGTGCACGGCGTCGAGGGTGGCGCCGGGCTTCACCGCCTCCATGGCGGCGAGCTGCGACTCGAGCACCAGCTCGTAGAGCGCCCGCTGCGGCTTCGAGAAGGCGCCGTTCACCGGGAAGGTGCGGGTCACGTCGGCGGTGTAGAGATCGTACTCGCCGCCGGCGTCCACCAGGCACAGCTCCCCGTCCTTCAGCACGGTGTCCCCGGCCCGGTAGTGGAGCACGCAGCCGTTCACGCCGGTCGCCACGATGGTCCCGTACCCGGGCCCGGCCCCGCCGCGGCGGCGGAAGGCGTACTCGATCTCGGCCTGCACCTGCCCCTCGCGCCGGCCGGGCTGGCCGTCGCGCATGGCGGCCATGTGGGCCTCGGCGGTGATCTCGGCGGCCCGCCGCAGCCGCGCCACCTCCTCCGGCGACTTCACCAGCCGCGCCTCGTGCAGCAGCAACTCGAGGTCCTTCACCCCCGGCGGCGGCTCCGAGCCGGCCCGCGAACGGTTCCGCAGCTCGGCGATGGCCCGCCCCACCCGCGCGTCCCAGGCCGGGTCCACCCCGAGACGGAACCAGAGCGGCCCGGCCTTGTCGAGCAGCCCGGGGAGCCGCGCCTCCAGCTCGGCCACCGGGTACGCCTGGTCGGCGCCGTACACCTCGCGCGCCCCCTCCACGCCGGCCCGGTACCCGGTCCAGATCTCCTTCTCCTTGTCTCGGGGCCGCACGAACATCACCAGCTCGGGCCGGTCCTCGTCGGCCGCCGCCTCGGCGCCGCACTTGCCGGCGATGAGCAGCGCGCACCCCTCCGGCTCGTCGAAGCCGGTCACGTAGTAGTGGTCGCTGTCCTGGCGGAAGAGGTACTCGGCGCTGGGGTTGCGCAGCTTCTCCTCCGCCGCCGGCAGGAGCAGCACGCCTCCCCCCAGCGAGCGCATGCGGTGGAGGAGGGCGCGGCGGCGGCGGCGGAACATCTCGAGGTCGCGTTCCATGGTGGGCTCCATCCTAGCTAAGCTCCGCGCGACGGGAAGTCGGCACCGCACCAGCGCTGGAACGCCTCCCGCTCCGCCGCGCCCGCTCCCTCGCGCGGCTCGAGCCAGAGCGCGTCCTCCGGCGGCGGACCGAGCCGCACCGGAAGCTCCAGGAGCTCGTCGCGCCGGAAGACGTGCAGGCGCAGCTCTCCGTGCGGCCCGCGCTCGCGCAGCCGGTCCTGCAGGAGCGCCTTGTCGAGCCGGAACCCGCCCTCGGCCACCAGCTCGTCCCCGGCGTACAGCCCGGCCCGCTCGGCGGGGCTCCCCTCGCGCACCGCGGTCACGAGCAGCTTCGAGTTCGGCCCGAGGTCGGCCCCCAGCCACCCGGCGGCCGGCCTCTCCCGCTCGCCGGGCCTGCCGGGCGTGCCCCCCTTGTCCTCGGGCCCCTCCCCGGCCCGCCGCCGCAGCGCGAGGCCGAGCGGCGCCGGATCGAGCTCCTCGGTCAGCGGCGCGGCCCCGCGCACGTGGGCGTCGAAGAACTCCCGCGCCACCCGCTCTCCCAGGATCTCCGCCGCCTCCCGCTCCACCCCGTCCTCCGGCAGGCCGTCCGCGGCGTGGCGCTGGTAGAGCCGGAGCAGGAGCGCGTCGAGCGAGCTCCCGCGCGAGCGCAGCAGGAGGTCGAGCGCGAAGGCCACGCACTCGCCGGCGAGGTAGTACGAGACGGCGCTGTTGAGGCTGTTCTCGTCGGGCCGGTAGTGCTTCACCCAGGCCAGGAAGCTCGCCTCCTCCGGGCTCATCTTGCGGGCGCCGGGGGTGCGCGCCAGCGCGGTCAGCTCCTCGCCGAGGTGCTTCAGCAGCGCGGGCCCGTCGATGAGGCCGGCCCGCGAGAGCGCGAGGTGATCGTAGTAGCTCGTCACCCCCTCGAACCACCAGAGGAGCCTCGTGTACTGCTCGCGCGCGTAGTCGTAGGGCAGGAGCGCCCGTGGCCGGAGCCGCTTCACGTTCCAGGCGTGGAAGAGCTCGTGCGCCACCAGCGAGAGCGTCTCCACGTACGCCTCGCGCGGGTGGAAGCCGTTCCGCGCCACCTGCAGCGAGGTGCTGGCGGCGTGCTCGAGGCCGCCGCGCCGCCTGTCGGAGAGGTGGACCAGGAACAGGTAGCGCTGGTAGGGGAGCCCGCCCATGAGGCCGCCCAGGTGCTCCACGATGCGCCGCACGTCGGCGGCGAAGCGGTCGAGATCGAGCGGCCCGGCCCCCCAGATCGCGATCTCGTGCTCCTTGCCGAGCGCGGTGAAGCGCGCGCTGCGGTGCGTCCCCACCTCCACCGGCGCGTCCACCAGCGCGTGGTAGTCGGGGGCGCGGAAGGCGAAGGGGCCGCCCTCGAGCGCGGTCGCCACCCGCCACCCCTCCGGCGCGCGCACCTCCACGCGGCAGGGCTCGGCCTCGCGCCCCTCGGCGTGGAGGAAGAGCGCGGCGCCGTTCCAGTAGCCGTGCGTGCCGTCGAGGTGGCAGGTCCGCACGCTCAGGTCGTTCGCGTACACGCGGTAGCGCACCACCGCCCGCGCCGCCCCGCCGGCCCGGACGAGGAAGCGCTGCTTGTCGATCCGCTCGACGGCGAGCGGCCGCCCCTCGCCGTCCTCGGCCCGGAGCCCCTCGAGGTGGCGCGCGAACTCGCGCACCAGGTAGCTCCCCGGGGTCCAGACCGGCAGGGCCAGCACCGCCGCCGGGCCCGGCCGCTCCAGCGCCGCCTCCACCTCGAACAGATGTCGGTGCGGCTCCTCCATGGAAACGCGGTAATCCATGGCCGAAACTCTATCCGCGGCGCTCCGGACCGCCAGGGTTTCTGCTAGGGTGGCGAGCCGCTCGGGGGGACGTGCACGGATGGATCTTCGGATCTACTTGCTGGGTCGATTCGAGGTGCTGCGCGGGGAGGTGCCCATCCCGCAGGACGCCTGGCGCCGCCGCCGCCCCGCCGATCTGCTGAAGCTCATCGCCCTCTCGCCCGGCCGCGCCCTCCCGCGCAACGAGGCGGTCTCCCTCCTCTGGCCCGACAAGGACCCCTCCTCGGGCGCCAACAACCTGCACCGCGCCCTCTACGACCTGCGCCAGATCCTGGGCGGGCGCCACGTGGACATCGAGCGCGGCCTCATCCAGCTCGACCCGGCCGCCTGGGTGGACGTGGACGCGTTCGAGAGCGCCGCCGCGGGCGGGGCGCCGGGCGCGCTCGAGTCGGC
>JAJXVM010000284.1 GCA_021782135.1 Myxococcales bacterium
TTCTTTTTTTTCGAGCAGCGGCTGGCGCGGCTCGAGGCCGGGCACGCGCCGAAGGGCGACGGCCGCGCGGCCGGGCCGGCGGAGCGCAAGCGCGAGGTGAGGCGCTGCCCGGGGTGCGGCCTGCCGCTTCGCCGGCGGAAGGGGCGGTGCGTGGAGTGCGGGCGGCCCGACTAGGAGGCGCGGGCGGGGCCGGGGCGCCTGCGCGCTCGGAGCCTCAGTCGGCGCAGAGCTCGCTGGCGGAGACGCCGAGCGCCTGCGCGATCAGCACCACGGTGGTGTAGGGCGGGTTGCGACCGCCGCGCTCGATGAGGCTCACGTAGGCCACCGAGAGGTCGAGCGTCTCCGCCAGGTCCTCCTGGGTGAGGCCGCGCTTTCGCCGCAGGTTCCGGATCCGGTCCCCCAGTTCGCGCAGCACCTCACGGCGGGGATCGCGGCGAGGGTCTCGGTGGGATTTCGACTTGCTGGCCATCAGAGAGTCCTCGTGACGATTGACCTCAAGTGTAGTCAGCTTGGCGGCAGGAGGGTTATCTAGACCCTCCCTTCCGGTACGTCCACGGACCTTCGGTTCGGGGAAAGCTCGATCCAGGATTGTTCCGACGGCTCATCCGATGGACGATCCTTCGTGCGGCCGCTATCTTGCGCGCCGGGAGGATGCCCGTTGCGCACTCGTACACCCGGTCCGGTCCTGCCGCTCGATCGCGTGGTCTCGCACACGCTGTCGAACGGTCTCCGCGTGCGGCTCCTGGAGGAGCGGAGCGCGCCGACCGTGAGCTACTACACTTTCTTCCAGGCGGGCTCGCGCAACGAGCGGCTGGGGCTCACGGGGATCAGCCACCTCTTCGAACACATGATGTTCAATGGATCTTCCCGGTACGGCCCCAAGGAGTTCGACCGGGTGCTGGAGGCCCGCGGCGGCACCTCGAACGCGTACACCTCGAACGACCTCACGGCCTACCACGACGACGCCGCCTCGGACGCGCTCCAAACGATCGTTGACCTCGAGTCCGACCGGATGCGGTCGCTGGCGCTCACGCCGGAGACGCTCGAGCAGGAGCGGCAGGTGGTGAAGGAGGAGCGCCGCCTCCGCACCGACAACTCCATCTTCGGCCTCATGGAGGAGCAGCTCGAGGCGCTGATCTTCCTCTCGCACCCCTACCGCTGGCCGGTGATCGGCTGGATGGAGGACATCGAGCGCATCACGCGCGAGGACTGCCTCGAGTACTTCCGCACCTACTACGCCCCGGGGAACGCCGCCCTCTACCTCGTCGGCGACCTCGACGCGCGCGGCACGCTGGAGCTCGTCGAGCGCCACTACGGCGAGATCCCGGCCGGGCCGCGCCCGCCGCCGGTCGCCACGGGCGAGCCGCCCCAGCGCGGAGAGCGGCGGGCGGCCATCCGCTTCCCGGCGCAGGCGCCGGCGCTGCTCGTGGGCTGGCGCGCGCCCGAGGCGCGGAGCCCCGACGCGCCGGCGCTCGACGTCCTGCAGACCTGCCTCGCCGTGGGGGAGTCGTCCCGGCTGCGGCGGCGGCTGGTGGAGGAGGACGAGGTGGCGGTGTCGGTGTCGGCCAGCTACGGCTGGCGCATCGACGCCGGGGTCTTCCTCGTCTTCGCGGAGGTCGCCCCCGGGGCGAAGCTCCGAAAGGTGGAGCGCGGGCTCGAGGAGGAGATCGCCCGCGTGGCCGAGGAGGGCGTCCCCGCGGCCGAGCTCCGCCGGGCGCAGCGGCTGCTCCGCAGCTCCGTCCTGCACGAGCTCTCGACGCACAACGGGGTGGCCCACGCGCTCGGCCAGGCCGAGGCGCTGCTCGGGGACTGGCGCGAGGCCGGCCGGAGCCTGTCGCAGTACGAGGCCGTGACCGCGCGCGACGTGCGACGGGTCGCGGCGAGCTGGCTCGATCCGACCAGGCGCTCGGTGGTGGTGCTCGAGCCGGAGGGGGCGAAGTGAGCGACCGGATCGCCCTGCCGCCCGTCCGGGAGGAGCGGCTCGAGAACGGGCTCGAGCTGGTGCTGGCCCGGCGCGAGGGGGTGCCGCTCTGCGCGGTGCGGCTCCTGGTGCGCGCCGGCTCGGCCCTCGACCCGGACGGCCGGCACGGGCTGGCGCACCTGGTCTCGCAGTCGGCGCGGCGCGGGACCGCGCGCCGGAGCGGGCGGGAGGTGGACGAGGAGGTGGAGGGGCTCGGCGCCGAGCTGGGGGCCGGGGCCGACGAGGACGCGAGCTACGTGGGCCTGTCCGCGCCGAGCGAGTTCCTGCCCCAGCTCCTCGACGTGGTGGCCGACGTGGCCGCGAACCCGGTCTTCCCCGCCGCGGAGCTCTCCCGGATCCGGCGCCGCGAGGTGGCCGGGCTGGCGCACCTGCTCGACGAGCCGGGCGCCGTGGCGGATCGGGCGGCGGTGGCGGCGGTGTTCGGGGACCACCCCTACGGCCACCCGGTGGATGGCCGCGCGAGACACCTCTCCGCCTGCAGCCGCGCCGACGTGACCGGGTTCCACCGGCGCTGGTTCGGGCCGGGCAACGCCACCCTGGTGATCGTGGGCGACCTCGACCTCGAGGCCGCCCGCGCGCTGGCGCGGCGGAAGCTGGGGCGGTGGCGTTCGGCCGCGGCGCCCGCTCCGGAGCTGCCGCCGGTCGCAGAGCCGGCGCGCGAGGTGCTGCTCGTCGATCGGCCCGACGCGAGCCAGACCCAGGTGCGGGTGGCGGTGCCCGCCTTCCCGCGCGCCTCGCCGGAGTACTTCCCCGCCGTGGTGGCCAACGCGGTGTTCGGCGGCGGGTTCACCTCGCGCCTCATGGAGGCGGTGCGGGTGAACCGCGGGCTCTCCTACGGGGTGCGCAGCCGCTTCGCCGCCAGCCGGGCCGGCGGCTTCTTCTACGTCTCGTCCTTCACGCGGAACGAGACCGCGGCGGAGCTGGTGGACGTGCTCCTCTCGGAGTCGGCGCGCTTCCGCGAGGGCGGGCCGTCCGAGGAGGAGCTCCTGCGCACCCAGAACTACCTCTGCGGGCTCTACCCGCTGGCGCTCGAGACGCACGACCAGGTGGCCGACAAGCTCGCCGAGATCAAGCTCTACGGGGTCGGCGAGGAGGAGGTCACGGGGTACCGGGAGCGCGTCCGGGCCGTCACCGCGGCCGACTGCCAGGCCGTGGCGCGGCGCCACTTCCCGGTGGAGCGCGGCGTGATCGTCGCGGTCGGGCCGGCGAAGCTGCTCCGCAAGCCCCTGGCGCGCTTCGGGCCGGTCCGCCTGCTCCCCGCGAAGAGCCTCGTCTAGTGGCGGCGGCCCGGCTCGAGCCGCTCTTCCTCGACGCGCACCTGCTCGCGGTGGCGAAGCCGGCCGGGAGGCTGGTCATCCCGGGGCGCGGCGCGCCGGAGCCCACTCTCCAGCAGGAGCTCCAGGCGGAGCACGGCCGGCTCTGGGTGGTCCACCGGCTCGACCGGGGCACGAGCGGGGTGCTGCTCTTCGCCCGCACCGCCGCGGCCCACCGGATCCTCAACCTCGCCTTCGAGGGGCGCGAGGTGCGCAAGCGCTACCTCGCGCTGGTCCGGGGGCTCCCTCCGGAGGCGTGGCGCTGCGAGGCCCCGCTGGCCGCCGGGCGCAAGGGCCGGATGAAGCCGGCGGCGGCGGGAGACCCTCGCGGCAAGCCATCGGCCACGGCGTTCCGGACGGTCGAGCCGCTGCCGGCGCGCGAGGGCACGGGGCTCCCCGACCTGGCGCTGGTCGAGGCGTCGCCGGAGACCGGCCGCACGCACCAGATCCGGGTGCACCTCGCCGCGAGCGGCCACCCGCTGGCGGTCGATCCGCTTTACGGAGAGGCCGGGCCGCTCCGCGGGGCGGCCGGCGAGGAGGTGCTCGATCGCACGCCGCTGCACGCCGCGGCGCTCGCGCTCCGGCACCCGGCGAGCGGCGCCGAGCTGTGCCTCGAGGCGCCGCTCCCCGCCGACCTCTCGCGGGCCCTCGAAGCGGCGCGCGGGCGGGGGTGAGGAGCGCGGGCCGGCTCAGGCCTTGCCGTGCACCAGCACCTTCACGTCGGCGCGGAAGGTGACGACCACCTTCCCGCCGTCCTTCACCTCCGAGACGAAGCCCAGGCCGAAGGTGGGGTGCTCGATCACCTGGTCGAGGCCGTAGGTGGTGCGGGGGGAGTAGCGGAGGGCCGCCGCCAGGTTGCGCTGGCGCAGCAGCTCGTCGAAGCCCACCACCACCTTCGCGGCGGCCGGCGCCCGCGCCGGCCTCCCGGCGGCCGGCCGCGCGGAGGCCTTCGCGCCGGGGGCGCTCCGGTACTTGTGGACGCCGCGGCAGGTGTTGCACTCCACCTTGACCGGCTGGTCACCCATCATCGCGATGACCGTGTGGGCGAGCACGAGCCCGCACTTCGTACAGAGACAGTCGACCTCACCACCAACCTTCGCACCCG
>JAJXVM010000285.1 GCA_021782135.1 Myxococcales bacterium
GCCGCGACCTGGCCGCGCGACGTCCGGCTCGAGAAGCGGCGAGCCGAGGCGCTCGACCTCGCCGGGGACGCCGAGGGAGCGCGGCGCGCCCGGCGGCGGGCCGCCGCGCTGGACGGCGGCGACCTCGCCCTCCGCCGCGCGGTGGCCCAGGAGGACGGGCGCGAGCTCCTCGCCGAGTACGCCGAGGACGGCCGCGAGGCCATCCGCGCCTTCCGGGCCGCGGGCCGCCACTACGACACCTCGGCGGCGATGGTGCTCGACGCCACCGCGGTGCTGGCGGACGGGCGCGGGGCGACCCTGGAGCGGGTCCACCAGATCATCCAGCTCCTCGACCAGCGCGCGGTGGACGCGCTCGGCGAGGTGAGCCTCCCCCCGGGCTCCCAGCTGCTCTCGCTGCGCACCCTCAAGGCGGACGGCCGGACCCTCGAGCCGGAGGAGGTCGGGGACAAGCGCTCGGCCTCGCTGCCCGGGCTCGAGCCCGGCGACTTCGCCGAGTGGGAGTACCTGCGGGCCTCCCCGGCTCGCGGGCCGGTGCTGCCCGGCTTCACCAGCGGGCCGTTCCTGTTCCGGGGCGACCTCCCCATCTTCCGGAGCAGCTTCGTGGTGGCGGCGCCGGCCGGGGCCGGGCTGGCCTGCGAGGCGCGGCGGATCTCCGCCCCGGCGGCGCGCCGCGACGGCGATCGCGAGGTCCTCCGGGTCGAGGCGCGCGACGTGCCGGCGCTGCTGCCGGAGGAATCGTCGCCCGCGGAGACGGAGTACCTCCCGCTCGTCGAGGCGGGCGCCGGGGCCGGGCTCGAGGACGCGATGCGGGCCTACGCCGACTTCGCGAGCGATCGATCCCTGGCGAGCGTGGAGGTGAAGGTGCTGGCCCGCGAGATCGCCGCCGGGCTCGCGGGCGGGGCGCGCCACGACCCGCTCGCGCTGGCGCGGGCCGCCTGGGCCCGGGTGCACGAGGTGGTGGTCGGCCCCGGGATCGGCGTCGACTCGCCCGGGCAGGTGCTGTCGCGCGGGCGCGGCAGCCGGGCGGTGCTCCTGCAGGCCCTCTTCCGCGAGCTCGGGCTCTCCTCGCGCCTCGCGCTCGCGCGGGACTTCACCCGCGACCCCGCCCCGCAGCGCTTCCCCCGGCTCGAGCTCTGGACGCACAGCCTCGTCCGGCTCTCCGCGGGCGGGCGCGAGTACTGGCTCGACCCGGCGGTCCGCTACACCCCGTTCGGCGAGCTGCCCGAGGGGCTCCGGGGCGCCGACGCCGTGCTCCTCCCGGGGCCGGGCGTGCCGCTCGCGTGGACCCGCATTCCGGACCGCCGGCCCGCGGAGCCGCCGCGCTCGGTGGCCCTGCGCATCGCGCTCGACGCGCGCGGGGACGCGGAGGTCACCGGGGAGGAGGTCTACCGCGGGTTCGAGGGGGCCGCGGTGAAGGACTCCTTCGAGCGGCTCGACCCGCCCCAGCGGCGGCAGGCGCTGGAGCAGGTGCTGGCGCGCAGCTTCCCGGGGCTGTCGCTCGCGGAGCTGGAGGTGAGCGGGGAGGGCAAGCTCGACGAGCCGTTCCGGCTGCACTACCGCTTCCGCGCGCCCGGCTGGGCGCGGGTGGACGGCGACCGGCTGGTGGCCGACACCCCCGTCTTTCCCGCCCGGCTCGCCGCGCGCTACCTGTCCCGTTCGGAGCGGGAGATCCCGCTGCTCCTCGGGGCGCCGGAGCGCTCGGTGCTCGACCTGGTGGTCCGGGCTCCCCCCGGGTTCCGGCCGGTGGTGGATCCGGAGCGCAGCGTCACCGCCGGCTTCGGCAGCTACCGGCGCACCGCCCGGGCCGACGGCGCGGTGCTGGTCCGCGAGGACCGGCTGGAGCTCCCGCAGGCGCGGGTGGCTCCGTCCGCGTACGGCTCCTTCGCGGAGTTCGCGCGAGCGCTCGACGGCGCACAGGCGGGCGCCATCGTGTTCGCGAAGTGATTCGGGCCCGCCGCGAACGGGTGTCCCGTGTTCCTGGGGTAGTACGCACGGTCAAACGGGGGTAAATGGAAGTTGGTGCCCTCCGTAGGGTCCCCCGGGCCATCACTCCAGCCGCCCGCGAACGGTCGATGGTCAACCCGGGGGCTCTGGCCAGCGCGCCAAGGGGCCCGCTCCGCAAGGAGCGGGCCCTTTCTCTTGCCCCTCCTCCGTCCGCACCCGTCCGGCCGCAACTCCGGAGCCCCGAGCGTGTTCGAGGTGCGGGAAGGCCCGGAGCCCGGAACGGATGAAGTCCACCTGCCAGCTCCTGCTCGCGACGGCGCTCGCGCTTCTCGCGGGCTGCGGAGGCTCGCCCGGAAGCGCCAGCCCGCGGAGCCTGCGCGACGCGACCCCCAGCTACGCGGCGCTCTCGATGGACCAGGCCGGGACGCTCGACACCGCGCCCGCCGCGCTCGAGGTCGCCTCCTCCCCGCTCACCATCCAGGGGACCGGCTGCGAGCCGCACCTCTTTTTGCGAGCGCGCGAGGTGGTGCGGCGGGTCAACCGCCACCTCTACAAGGCGCTCCGCCACGTCGAGGACGTGCTCTCGCGGACCCCGGGCGTCGACACCGCCGCCTCCCGGACCTGGGAGGCGACGAACGCGGACGGGGTGCGGGTGCGCTTCACCGTGACCGAGCTCGGTCCTTCGCGCTACGCCTGGACCCTGGAGCTCCGGCCGGTCGGGGAGAAAGAGTTCCTCACGGTGCTCTCGGGCGAGATCGACCGGACCGGCGCCTCGGGGGCCCACGAGGGCAAGGGCTCGCTCGACATCGACTTCGCGCGCCTCCACCAGGCCTACCCCGCCGACCCGGCTCGCCAGGGCACGCTCCACCTCGACTTCGAGACCGGGCCCTCGGCCCGCCGGCTGGCGGTCACCTCGAGCGACCTCACCTGAGACGTCGAGGACGACCTCGGGCTCGGCGCCGCCGCGGTGTTGGCGCTCGAGGCGCCGCGCAGCGACGCCTACCTCTACTTCCGCGAGCCGGGACTGGGCGGCAGCCTGCAGGTCGACGAACAGGAGATCTTCACCTGCCCGGCCAACCCGGACCTCGCGCTCGCGAGCGCGCACCTCGTCACGCGCTGGTACCGCGCCAGCTCCGGCGAGGTGCAGGGGCGGACCGACGGCAGCGCCACCGGCGGCCAGCTCCGCTCGCCGGTCGAGAGCCTCGCCGGCGTGACCTGCCACGCCGCCGCCGCCGAGGACGTGGTGGCGGGCGAGAGCTTCTGGCTCTGGAAGGCGGAGGACGCCTCCGGCGCCACCGCGACCGGCGACTCGAGCGAGGACCTCGGCGGCGCGCCGGCCAGCGACTGCGATGCGGCCTTCGGCCCGGTGCCGGTCCTGGCCGACTCCGGCGAGGACTTCAGCGTGGATCCCGCCTACGGCCCGGGCGGCGCGCCCTACCCGTTCCCGGGGATGCGCTGAACCGTTCGAGCGGGACCGCGCCCCCTCCGCCGATCTCCCGGGATCCGCCGCGCCGCCGGCTCACTCCAGCAGCCGCTCGGCCACCGCGCTGTGGAGGTCGAGCCCGCGCGAGGTGAGCCGCAGCCGTCCGCCGCCGATCACCGCCAGCCGCCGCGCCCGCAGCGGCTCGAGCTCGCCGCGCCGGCCGGGCGGGACGAGCGCCAGCGGGATCCCCTCCCGCAGCCGGAGCCCGAGCATGAGCCGCTCGCGCGCCAGCGCGGCCTCGTCGAGCCGCTCCTCCTCCGCCGACGGGGGCCGCCCGGCCTCGACGGCGGCGAGGTAGGCGGCCGGGTCGCGGTGGTTCGACCAGCGCACGCCGCCCGTCCGGTCGAGCCGGGCGCCCACCGCGCCCGCGCCGAGCCCGAGGTAGCTCTCGCCTTCCCAGTAGAGCCGGTTGTGCACCGCCTCGCGCCCGGGTCGCGCGAAGTTGGAGATCTCGTAGCGGCGCAGCCCGCCCCGCCGCAGCCCGGCGCGGATCGCCCGCGCCTGCGCCAGCACCTCGTCGTCCCCGGGGAGCGGCAGGCGCCCCTGCCGCCGCATGCGCGCGAAGGGCACCTCCTCGGCCATCACCTCCGGGTCGAGGGTGAGCGCGTAGGCCGAGACGTGCGCGACCGGCAGCGCCGCCAGCCGGGCCGCGTCGGCGGCGGCGCTCGCGACCGTGGAGCGCCGCGCGCCGTAGATCAGGTCGGCCGCCAGGTTCTCGAAGACCTCGCCGGCCGCGCGCAGCGCCCGCTCGGCCAGCTCCGGGCCGTGCCGCCGGCCGAGCTTGGCGAGCACGCCGGGGTCGAAGGACTGCACGCCGACCGAGAGCCGGTTCACCCCTGCCTCGCGGTAGGCCCGCAGCCGCCCGGGGTCGGTGGCCGACTCCGGGTTCGCCTCCAGCGTCACCTCGCGCGGGTGGGCGCGGAAGCGCGACGTCACCGCCGCGATCACCCGGCCCACCGGGTCGGGATCCC
>JAJXVM010000286.1 GCA_021782135.1 Myxococcales bacterium
GCCGGGCCACCTCCTCGCGCGGGAGGTCGAAGAGCGCCTGCAGCAGCGGCCCTCGGTCCTTCGCGCTCGCCTCGCCGATGACGAAGAGCGCGCGGGCGCTGTGCTGGATGTAGCTCGGCGAGAGGAGCTGGTGCTTGAGCAGCTCCATGATGACCGGCGCCTGGGAGCGGTCGAAGCGGGCGGGCTCGCCGCGCCGGTCCTGCTCGGCGAAGAAGGCGTTGGTCCACTCGTCGTGGTAGGCCCAGACCTTGTCGAACAGGGCGCGGGTGAAGCGGGTGCCCGCCTTCACCTCCTCGGCGGGGGCGCCGAGCACCACGCCGTCCTCGGTGAGCGTCTGCCGGAGCAGGTGGCCGTCGCGGGTGACGGCGGCCTCGTGGCGCACCAGCGTCCAGAGCCAGGAGACGTTGATGCGGTAGGTGGCGAGGTCGTTCATGAACCGCAGCTTGAGCTCGTAGTCGTCGATGGCCGCGGCGAAGTTGCCGTTCAGGATCTGGAAGCCGTAGTTGGCCGCCATGTAGAAGGCGTGCTGGACGTGCTCGACGGTGACGTCGCCTTGGGGCACGCCGTAGATGTCCTCCCAGAGGGCCGGGGTGAGGAACTTCTCCGGGGCCTCGAAGGTCTCCCTCGAGACCACCGTGGGCCTGATCCGCCCCTGGGCGTCGAGGAGCCCGCGCGAGTGGAGCAGGCTCCGCTCGGCGTCCGAGAGGCCGCTCGTCACCGTCGGCACCGGCTTGCCCTTCACGTCCACGGTGGCGCGGGGCGCGTCGAGGAGCGCCTGCAGGTCCGACACCCGCGCGCGCAGCGGGGCGTTGCCGGCCGCCACGTACTCCGGCTCGGGGCTCGCGACCCAGCTCTGGCGGTAGGCGTCGTGGAGCGTGCCCTTCACCTTGCCGGCGAGGATCTCGTCGAGGGTGGGGGCGGCGCCGGCGGGCAGCGGGCCCGCGGGGACGAACAGCAGCCCGAGGATGCGCTCGCGCAGCTTGTCGATGGCCATGGCCCGGAGCGCCAGCGGGTTGTAGCGCGAGCGGCCGTAGGGATCGGACGGCTGGTAGATCATCACCGCCGCCATGCCGCCGATGGGCGCGGCGGTCTCGAGGGCGCCGCCCTTCATCCCGGCCATGAGCATGAGCAGCGCGTTGTAGCGCTGGTAGGCGATCATGTTCGGCGTCGCCATCCCGATGGTCTGCGGATCGGGGAACACGCCCTTCGGGTCGTCCTTCCACATCTCGATGAGGCTGCCGAGGTAGTCCCAGCGGCCGACGTTGGTGCCGAGCAGCCGGCGGCGCAGCGTCCAGAGGATGGCGGGCAGGACGCGGCCGGCGTTCCCCTCCTCGTAGAGCATCTTGACCTTGATCGTGCCGGGCTCCACGCCGATGAGCCCCTCGAGCCGCGAGAGGAGCTTCTCGACCACCAAGGCCTCGCGCGGGCTCTGCAGCTTGGGGATGTAGAAGTAGACCCCGCTGCCGGCCCTCCGGAGCGCGTCGAAGTTGTTGAAGGTCCAGAGGGTGGTGACGACCACCAGCCCGGGCGCCGGCGCGCCGTCCACCTCCACGTGGTCGTAGCGCACGTGGAGGCTCGGCGGACGCGCCAGCCGGGTGGGCCAGCGGTCCTGGGGCTTGGAGATCCGGTAGGCGCGCCGCTTGCCCTTCTTCACCACCTCGTAGTCGCGGTCGTTCCAGCGCCCCTCGAAGACGTCCTTGGCGTTCTGGAGGGCGGCGAACACCCCCACCGGCTCGTTGCTCGGCGTGCCGTCGGGCTGGAAGTGGGCCGGGGAGGCGTCCTCGAAGTCCGGCATGTTCATGGGGGCCGGGCTGTTGAGCGCGTTGAAGGCCATGTCGAGCGGGTGCCACGGCCCGGTGAGCTCGAGGCCGGGGTTGCGCGACGGGTGCACGTGCTCCGGGATGGGCGCCGCGTCGTTGAGCCGCCACCGCAGCGGGGTCTCGCGCCCGGCGGCGTTGTCGATCAGCCCCTGGACGATCTGCCGGAAGGTCCACGGCTTGCCCGAGACGGGGTCCTCGAACGACTCGTCCCAGCCGGCCCAGGCGTACTTCTTCGCGACCGGCTCCGTCGAGGCGAGCAGCTCGCGGCGGGCGGCGAGGGCGGCGGCGATCTCCGGCCGGAGCTCCCGGGTGAGCGCGGCGATCGTCTCCTCGACGCGCACCTCGCGGCCGTTCACCCTCTTGGTCCCGAAGAGCTCGGGGAACTTCTGGAGAATGTCCGCGCGGACCATCGATGGGCCTCCGGGGATGGGTGCGATGGGTGCGCCGGCGGCTGCCGGCCCTTCCTTGTCTATCGCGCGGGCTCCGGCCGGGAGGCGGCCTCTTTGGGGCGGCGGCGCGGGGCCGACGGTGCCGCGGCGAGACGCCGCGGCGAACCGTCACCGGGGTGGAACGGCCCCTCGCCGCCGTCAGGGCGCGCCGGCGCCGTTCGGCGTGCCCGCGCGCTCACCCGAGCGCGAAGGTGGTGGAGAGCCCGCGGTCCCATCCATCGGGCAGGAAGTTTTGCTCCCGCCCGTCGGCGATGAGCCGGAAGGCGTAGCGGACCTGCTCCTCGTAGAGCTCGCAGAAGGCGCCGGGCGCGTCCATGGTGCCGTGCAGCGCGTGCACCTCGGCGGGGCAGGGCGAGCCGCAGTAGTTGCGGATGGCGCAGCGCCCGCAGGGCTCCACCCCCTCCAGCGTCCGCCCGGTGACGCGCGCGAAGGCGTCGGAGGCGAGCGCGTCCTGGACGGAGCCGGTGAAGAGGTTGCCGCCGCGGAACTCGGGCAGGCCGATGAACTCGCTGCACGGGTAGAGGTCGCCGGCCGAGGAGACCGCCACGAAGCAGCGCCCGCCGCCGCAGGGCGCGATGTCGCACATGAGC
The DNA here is from genome assembly GCA_021782135.1 of Myxococcales bacterium. Lineage (GTDB taxonomy): Bacteria > Myxococcota > Myxococcia > Myxococcales > Anaeromyxobacteraceae > Anaeromyxobacter_B. The sequence continues at coordinate 2,860 of JAJXVM010000286.1, forward strand.
CGGCGCGCGGTGGGCGCCACGATGGCGAGCAGCACGTTGGCGAAGTTGGCGACCACCAGCTTGCGCCCGGTCTCGCGGTAGAGCGCGTGGCTCCGCTCGAGCGCCCGCAGGTAGCCGGCCGCGAGCGCCGCGTCGTCCGGCCGGGCGCGCTGGCCGCCGGGCTGCGTGCAGCGCACCGGGTTGAGCATGCAGACCGGGACCTCCAGGGCGTGGAACCGCTCCACCACCTCCGGGAGGGCCTCCAGGTTGGCGGTGGTCATGGTGCAGATGACGCTGTAGGCCGGGTAGCCCTTCAGCAGCTCGATGGCGCGGAGCACCTTGCCGGAGACGCCGTGGCCTCCCCAGTCGCGGCGCGACCGGTCGGCGATCTCGGCCGCCGCCCCGTCGAGCGACAGGCCGACGCTCACCTTGCGCTCGGTGAGGAACTCGGCGGCCGCTTCGTCGAGCAGCGTGCCGTTGGTCTGGACGGCGAACTGGAAGTCGTCGCGGTAGGCGTCGATGGCGGCGAACACCGCGGTCCGGGCGAGGAGCGGCTCGGCGCCGTGGAAGACCACCGCCGGCTTGACGCCGGCGGGCAGCGTCTGGCGGAAGTGCGCGCGCAGGGTCCCCAGCGCCTCGCAGAGGCGCTCCGCGGTCATGTCCTGGCCGTCGCGCCGCAGCTCCCGGGGCAGGTAGCAGTAACCGCAGTCGAGGTTGCAGCGATCGGTCGGGTTCACGTAGGCGGTCGAGGGCCGGCTGCCGAAGCGCAGCGCCTGCATCTCGCGCCGCAGCGTCTCGCGCCGCTCGCGGAAGCTCTCGAGCAGCGGTCCGCCGCCGAGGACCTGGGCGAGCTCGGGCTTCCGGACCAGCGCCCAGAAGGCCGTCTCGGGCTCGACCAGGGCGAGGTAGTCGGGGTGGCCGATGTCGAGGGGCTGCAGCGCGAAGCCGTTGCCGCTGTTGAAGTGGAGGCCTCGGGACGAGGCCAGGCTGAGCTCGGGCATGACGTCTCCAGGGCAGGCCGCGCCTGGGGCGCGGCCCGCGGAAGAGGTTCGAGGGGGAAGGGGAGGGTCAGCGCTTCGCGGGGGCGGGCGCCGTCTCGGTGGCGGCGGGCACCTCGGCGTCGAGCAGCACGTAGTGCGAGAGGCCGGTGCCGGTCGGATCGCAGGACTTGCGGTGGGCGATGACGGCGGGCTGCTCGGCGGCGGGGGAGGCGTCCTTCTTCGGCTGGTTCATGGCTGCTCCTTGCGTGGGGGGGTGGTGCGTCGGGTGCTGCGTGGAAGGTCGAGGTCAGGGCCCGGGATCGGGTCGGTCGGTCGGAGTCGGGTTCGCGTTCGCGTCGGGATCGAGGCGGGGTTCGCGACCCGCCGTCATTTCCTCCCCTCCCCGCGAGGGGAGGAGGGTCACCGGGAGAGGGGGGCGCACTCCCTCCAGCCCCGCGATGCGGCACAGGCGCGCCCAGTCGAGGTTCGCGAGCACGTGGTCCGCCAGCCGGTCGTACTCGTCCTCGCGGCGCGCGATGGGCGCCGCCGCGGGCGCCTCCGCGCCTCCGCGCC
>JAJXVM010000021.1 GCA_021782135.1 Myxococcales bacterium
GCTGCGCGCGGCGGCGGCGCTCCTCGCCGGCGCCCGGCCCACCGCGGTGAACCTCGCCTGGGCGGTGAAGCGGATGTCGCGCCTGCTCGAGCGGGGGCCGGCGGCGCTGCTCGCCGAGGCCCACGCCATCCGCGACGAGGACGAGGCCTCCTGCCGGCGCATCGGCGCGCTCGGCGCGGCGCTCCTGCCGCGGGCGGCGCGGGTGCTCACCCACTGCAACGCCGGGGCGCTCGCCACCGCCGGCTACGGCACCGCCCTCGGGGTGGTGCGGGCCGCCGTGGAGGCGGGGAACCCGGTCACGGTCTTCGCCGACGAGACCCGCCCCTTCTTCCAGGGCGCGCGGCTCACCGCCTGGGAGCTGCACCGCGACGGCATCCCGGTGACGGTGCTCACCGACGGCATGGCGGGCTGGCTCATGCAGCGCGGCGAGATCGGCTGCGTGGTGGTCGGTTCGGACCGCATCGCCCGCAACGGCGACGTGTGCAACAAGATCGGCACCTACGCCCTGGCGGTGCTGGCCCGCCACCACGGGCTCCCGTTCTACGTGGCGGCGCCCTGGAGCACCGTGGACCTCGACACCGCCCGCGGGGCCGACATCCCCATCGAGGAGCGCGGCGCCGACGAGGTGGTGCTCATCCACGGGACCCGCATCGCCCCCGAGGGCGTGCCGGCGCGCTACCCGGCCTTCGACGTCACCCCGGCGGCGCTGGTCACCGCCATCGTCACCGAGCGGGGGGTGGCGCGAGGAGACCTCGCCGCCGGCCTCGCGCGCCTGGCCGCCGCCCCTTAGTAGGAGGGGATGCGAGTCGTCCCAGGGCGGCGGGCGGGGCGCGTCCGGGCCGAGTACGGCGCCGGCCGCGAGATCGAGGTGCTGGGCCTGCCCCGCCACTCCTTCGCCGACCTCTACCACCACCTCCTCACCGCCTCGTGGCCCAGGCTGGCCGCGCTCGCGCTGGTGGTCTTCCTGGGCGTGAACGTCGCCTTCGCCTTCGGGTACCTCGCCACCGGCGGGATCGAGGGGGCCCGCCGCGGCTCGCTCTCGGACGCCTTCTTCTTCAGCATCCAGACGATGGCCACCATCGGCTACGGCAAGATGGCCCCGGTCTCCCTGCCCGCGCACGTGCTGGTGGCGCTCGAGGCCTTCAGCGGCCTCTTCGCGCTCGCCTTCATGACCAGCCTGTTCTTCGCCAAGTTCGCCCGCCCGACCGCGCGGGTGCTCTTCGGGGACGTGGCGGTGGTGAGCGACTACGACGGCGTCCCGTCGCTGCTGCTCCGGATGGCCAACGGCCGCGCCAACCAGATCGTCGAGGCGCAGCTGCGGGTGACGCTGGTGCGCGACGAGGTCACCGCGGAGGGCCGCCGGGTGCGGCGCATGCGCGACCTCGCGCTCACCCGGCGCGAGTCCCCGGTCTTCGCGCTCTCCTGGACCGCCATCCACCCCATCACCCCGGAGAGCCCGCTCTGGGGCACCACCGAGGCGGGCTGCCGCGAGAGCGAGACCGACCTCATCGTCACCCTCATCGGCTTCGACGAGAGCCTCGCGCAGACGGTCCACGCGCGCCACGCCTACCGCTCCGACCAGATCCTCTACGGCCGCCGCTTCGCGGACCTGCTCTCGTTCGGGGAGCGCGGGGTGCGGGTCATCGACTACCGCCGGTTCCACGAGGTGGAGGAGGCGCCGCTCCGCTGGCCGGCGCCATGACGCGCCGCGCGGCTAGTCGCGGTCCCAGCGGCCGCGGCCGTGCCCCTCGCCGCGCCCGTGGCCTTCCCCGCGCCCTTCGCCCTGGCCGCCCCAGTCGCCCTGCCCCCGGCCGCCCTGGCCGCGCCACTCACCCCGCTCCCGGCGCCAGTGCTTGTACTGGCCGGGGGGGAGCCGGTAGAGGCCCGGCGGCACCGCCCGGTTCTCCACGAACGCCCAGTGGCGGCGGTCGCGGGCCCGGTACCAGCGGCCGTCCTCGCGCATCCACCAGAAGCGCCGGTGAAAGAAGACCTCGTGATCGCAGTCCTCCACCACCTGCACCCCGGGCTGCACCACCACCAGCGGCGGCGACACCGGCACCACGAAGGTGGGGATGGGGAGATTGATGCTGATCCCGGCGCTCACCTGGGAGCGCGCGGCGACGGGCAGGACCGAGAGGGCCAGGGAAGAGGCCAGCAGGAGCTTTCGCATGGCCGGCAGGCTACCCGACCCAGGCGGGCGATCAAGGGCCCGGAATCCTTGACAGCCCCGGCGCGGCGATCGTATAGAACCGCCCTTCCGGAGGGCCGGCCCGGTCGCGCACGTCGCGCTTCTTGGCCAGGTCGGCGAAACTCCCAAGGAAATCGAAGGAGCATCCGATGTACGCGGTGATCAGGACCGGCGGCAAGCAGTATCGCGTGACCGAAGGCGACCGTCTCAAGGTGGAGAAGGTCGAGGCCGAGGTCGGCGGGAAGCTCACGTTCGACGTGCTGCTCGTCGGCGGCGAAGGCGAGGCCAAGGTCGGCCGCCCCGTCGTCGAGGGCGCCGCGGTCGAGGGCGAGGTCGTCGCCCACGGCAAGCACAAGAAGGTGATCAACTTCCGCAAGAAGAAGGAAGGCTGGACGAAGAAGCGCGGCCACCGCCAGCCGTTCACCGAGGTCCGCATCACCGCGGTCCGCGCCTAGGCGCCGCAAGGAAGGAACGAAGCAATGGCTCACAAAAAGGGACAGGGCTCCTCGCGCAACGGCCGCGACTCTCCCGGTCAGCGGCGCGGCGTCAAGGTCTACGGCTCCGAGCAGGTGCTCGCCGGCAACATCCTCGTGCGGCAGTGCGGCACGCAGTTCCACCCCGGCGCCAACGTCGGGATGGGGCGCGACTTCACGCTCTTCGCGATGATCGACGGCGAGGTGAAGTACGAGACCCGGCGCGGCGACCGCCGCGTGGTCTCGGTGCTCCCCAAGGCCTCCTAGGCCCCGGGAGAGCAGCCAGTCGCGACGCCGCGGGCCCTTCGTTGGGCGCCGCGGCGTTTGCGTTTTCCTAGACGGGCGGTGCGCGCGTGAAGTTCGTCGACCAGGTCCAGATCTACGTGAAGGCCGGCGACGGCGGCGATGGCGCCGTCGCCTGGCGCCGGGAGAAGTTCATCCCCCGCGGCGGCCCGGCCGGCGGCGACGGCGGCAACGGCGGGGACGTGGTGCTGGTGGTCGATCCCCAGCTCTCCACGCTGCTCGACTTCCGCTACGTCCGCGAGCACAAGGCGCGCAACGGCGAGAAGGGGCGCGGCTCGGATCAGAACGGCGCCGACGGCGCGCCGCTCGAGGTGAAGGTGCCGCCGGGCACGGTGGTGAAGGACCTCGGCACCGGCGAGGTGCTCGCCGACCTCGCCGCCGGCGACCGGTTCGTGGTGGCCAAGGGCGGCAAGGGCGGCCTCGGCAACATGAACTTCGCCACCTCCACCAACCAGGCGCCCAAGTACGCCGAGCCGGGGACGCCGGGCGAGGAGAAGAACCTCCAGCTCGAGCTGAAGCTCCTCGCCGACGTGGGGATCGTCGGGTTCCCGAACGCCGGCAAGTCCACCCTCATCAGCCGCATCTCGCGCGCGAAGCCCAAGATCGCCGACTACCCGTTCACCACCCTCACCCCGAACCTGGGCGTGGTCTCCTGGCGCGGCGAGCGCAGCTTCGTGGTGGCCGACATCCCCGGCCTGGTCGAGGGGGCGCACGCCGGGGCCGGGCTCGGCCACCAGTTCCTGCGCCACGTGGAGCGCTGCCGGGTGCTGGTGCACCTCGTCGATCCGGTGGCGCCGGGCGAGGGGCGCGAGCCCGGGGCCGACTACGAGGCCATCAACCGGGAGCTGAAGCTCTACTCGCCGGAGCTGGCCTCCAAGCCGCAGATCGTGGCGCTCTCGAAGCAGGACCTGCCGGAGGCGCGCGAGCAGGTGAAGCCGTTCCAGAAGCGCTTCGCCCGCCGGAAGGTGAAGCCGGCGGTGGTCGCCATCTCGGCGGTCACCGGCGAGGGGCTCGACGAGCTGCTCGACGCCGTGGCCGGGGTGCTCTGGGGCGGCGCCGCCGGGGAGAAGCCGCTGGCGCGCAAGCGGGTGGGGAAGCCGAGGGCGGCGCGGTGACGCGCGCGGTCGAGGAGGCGGAGTTCCTGCTCCCGGAGCGGAAGGCCCGCATCGACCGAGCGGTGGCGAACCGCACCCGGACGCTCACGGTGGTGATCGAGGCGCTCTGCGATCCGCAGAACGTGAACGCGGTGCTGCGCACCTGCGAGGCCTTCGGCGTGCAGGAGGTGCACGTGGTCGAGGGCCTGATGAAGGTCTACGACCGCAACAAGAAGATCAGCCAGAACGCCGACAAGTGGCTCGACGTGCGGCGCTGGGCCACCACCCGGGAGTGCCTGGACCACCTCGCGGACCAGGGGTTCACCCTCTACGCCACCCACCTCGACGACGGGGCGGTGCCGCTGGCGCAGCTCTCCTTCGCGGGCAAGGTGGCGCTGGTCTTCGGGAACGAGCACCGCGGCGTCTCGGAGGAGGCGCTGGCGCGCTGCCACGCCCGGTACGTCATCCCCATGCTCGGCCTGGTGCAGTCGCTCAACGTCTCGGTGGCGGCGGCGGTGAGCCTCGCCCGCGCGGTGGAGCGGCGGGCCGTCGAGCGCGGGCGCCACGGCGACCTCTCCGAGGGCGAGGCGACGGCGCTGCGCGAGCGGTTCTACGTGCAGGCGGTGAAGCAGCGCTCGCGCATCGCGCGGGCGCTCCGGCCGGGCTGAGCGGAACACCCCCTCCCTGACCCTCCCCCGCTTCGCGGGAGAGGGGAGGAGATCGCTCGGTGGCTCTCGTCCTCCCTCGGTGCCTCTCGCTCCCTGTCGCACGGGGAGGGATGGGGAGGGGCGATCCCGAGCGCCCGGTGCCGGCGCGCCTCAGCCGCACCCGTCCCAGAACGCCTTCAGATCGTCCGGCCAGGGCGCCTCCAGGCTCACCTCGGCGCGCGTCACCGGGTGGGGCAGGCTGAGCCGCCAGGCGTGGAGGGCGTGGCGCTCGAGCCGCAGCGCGGCCCGGTCCTCGTCGGTCATCGCCCGCTTGGTGAAGCGGTCGAAGATGGTCTCGTCCGGCCCGTAGATCTTGTCCCCCACCATCGGCAGGCCGGCGTGGTGCAGGTGGGCGCGGATCTGGTGCTGCCGGCCGGTCCGCGGGTGGCAGGCGAGGAGGCAGACCGGGGCGCCGTCGGGCGCGCGGCGCCGCGCCAGCACCTCGAAGCGGGTGGCCGACGGCGCGCCGGCCGGGTCCACGTGCATGCGCACCTTCACCGCCGAGGCCCGGGTGAGCGCGAGCGGGGCGTCCACCTCGAAGCCGTCGTCCGCGGGCGCGCCGAGCGCCAGCGCGAGGTAGGTCTTGCGCACCTCGCCGCGGGCGAAGGCGCGCTTGAGCGCCGCGGTGTGCGCGGGCGCGCCGCCGCAGGCGAGGAGCCCGGAGGTCTCGCGGTCGAGCCGGTGGGCCGGGTCGATCTTGCGATCGGGGAAGCGCCCCTGCACCAGCGCGGTGAAGGTGTGGTGGTGGTACCGGGCCGTGGGGTGGACCGGCAGCCCGGCCGGCTTGAGCGCGACGAAGAGGGCGCCGTCGTCGTGGGCCACGTCGAAGGTGAGCGGGGTGTCGGGCTCGGGGTCGGCCTGCTTGCGGAGCGCGAAGGAGAGCCCTGCCTTCACCTTGCTCGACGGCTTGAGCGGGCGCCCTCCTTCGCACTCCAGCCGCTCCTCGATGAGCCGCTGGATCTGGGCCCGGGAGAGGCGCCGGATCTTCTCCTGCAGGTACCGATCGAGCCGCCAGCCGGCGTAGTTCTCCTCGACGGTGAAGCGGACGCGGACCTCGGTCATGGGCGGCCCAACATACCATTGGCCGCCTCGCCCCCGGCTGCTAGGCTGCCCGCGGATGACGACGCCGGCGCTCCTCGCGACCCTGCTGCTCGGCGCTGCCCCGCCGGGACTGCTGGTGGTTCCGCTCGGGGCGGAGCCGCAGCTCTCCTTCACCGCGCGCCGCCTCGCCGAGGCGGTGGCGCGCGAGGTCGGCGCGGAGCGCGGCGGCGAGGTGCTCGGGCCGGAGCAGGCGGAGCGGCGGCTCGGGCGCGACCCGGCGGCGCGCCTCTTCGCCTGCGGCGCCAACGCCCACTGCCTCTCGGCGCTCTCGGCGCCGCTCGGCGTGGACCAGGTGCTCGGGGGAGAGCTCGCCCAGGGCGGCCGCTGCTACGTGGTGAACCTGGTGCTGGTGCGGGTGAAGGACGAGCGGGTGCTGGGGACGTCCAGCCGGGAGCTGCCGATCGGCTCGCCCCGGATGCAGCCCGCGCTGGTCGCCGCCGCGCGCCAGCTGCTGCGCGGCGAAGCCGAGGCGACCGGCGAGCTGCGGGTGATCACCGAGGAGCCGGGGGCGAGGGTCACGGTGGACGGCGAGCTCGCCGGCCGCACGCCGCTCGCGCTCCGGCTCAAGGCCGGCCGGCACGAGCTGCGACTCAGCCAGGTGGGCTACGTGGACCTCGGGCCGCGCGTCGTCGAGGTGCCCGCGAGCGGCGCGGTGGAGCAGCGGATCGCGCTGCAGCCCATCGCCCGGCGCGGCGAGGGGCAGGGGGTCACGCAGGTGGAGGTCTCGAAGTAGGCGCCCGCTCCGGGCGACGTTCAGCGCAGCAGCGCCGCCGCGACTCGCTCCGCCGCGTGACCGTCCCAGAGCTCCGGCCGGCGCCCCCGCTTGCCCCGGCCCTCGAGCGCCGCCGCCGCCTCCGGCAGGATCCGCTCCGGGTCCGTGCCCACCACCACGTTGGTGCCCTCGGCCACGGTGATCGGCCGCTCGGTGTTCTCCCGCAGGGTGAGGCAGGGGACGCCGAGCGCGGTCGACTCCTCCTGCAGCCCGCCCGAGTCGGTGAGGATCAGCCCCGCCCGGCTGGTGAGCGACAGGAACTCGAGGTAGCCCATGGGCTCGACCAGGCGGAGCGCCGCCGCCCGCGGCGCGACCGCGCGCTCCGACAGCCGGCCCCGGGTGCGCGGGTGGACCGGGAAGATCACCGGCACCCGCTCGGCGATGCGCGCGAGCGCGGCGAGCAGCCGGTCCAGGGTGGCGGGGTCGTCCACGTTGGAGGGCCGGTGGAGCGTGAGCACGGCGTACCGGCCCGGGGTGAGGCCGAGCCGCTCCGGCACGCCGCGGGCGCGCGCCGCCGGGAGGCTGGCGAGCAGCGAGTCGATCATCACGTTGCCGACCCGCGCCACCCGCGCCGCCGGGATCCCCTCGCGCGCCAGGTTCTCGTCGGCGTCGGCGCTCGGCGTGAGCAGCAGGTCGGCGAGGTGGTCGGTGGCGACCCGGTTCAGCTCCTCCGGCATGGTGCGGTCGAAGCTGCGCAGCCCCGCCTCGAGGTGCGCCACCCGCACCCCCGCCTTCACCGCCACCAGCGCCGCCGCCAGCGTGGAGTTGACGTCTCCGGGGACCACCACCCAGTCCGGGCGCGGCAGCCTCCCGAGCGCCTCCTCGAACGCCAGCATGCAGCGGGCGGTCATGGCGGCGTGCGTCCCGGAGCCGACCCCCAGGTGGACGTCCGGTTCGGGCAGCCCCAGGTCCCGGAAGAAGACGTCCGACATGAGAGGGTCGTAGTGCTGACCCGTATGGACGAGACGCTGCTCGAAGCCGCGCGCCGCGCAGGCGCGCAGCACCGGGGCCACCTTCATGAAGTTCGGGCGGGTTCCGACCACGTGGACGACGAGCGGCATCCCGTCGGAAACCTTAGTGGCGGCGGGCCGGTGCGGAGAGGGCCATCCTTGGGGGATGGCGCCGCGCCGCCGCGCCGCCGCGCCGCCCGGCGGCCGCTCGCCGGCGCGCCAGCCCGCTTTCGGAAGGGGGCGATTGACGCGGGATCTCCGGCATCGTACTTAGTGGTCCCGGTTTGAGACGAGTCGCCGTCATCATTCCGGCCCGGTTCGGAGCCGTGCGGTTCCCCGGGAAACCCCTCGCGGATCTGGCTGGCAAGCCGCTCATCTGCCACGTGGCGGAGCGGGCCCGTCGCGCTCGCGGGGTGGACGTGGTCGCCGTCGCCACCGACGACGACCGCATCGCCGCCGCGGCACGGGGCTGCGGCGCGACCGCCATCCTCACCGGTCCGGCCTCCACCGGCACCGACCGCGTCGCCGAGGCGGCGCGGAAGCTCTCGCCGAAGGCCGACCTCGTCGTGAACCTGCAGGGAGACGAGCCGCTCATCGCCCCCGACGCCATCACCGCGCTGGTGGAGGCGATGGAGGAGAGCGGCGCGGCGATGGGGACGCTCGCCCGCCCGCTCGACGAGGGCGAGCTCGAGCGGCCTCACGTGGTGAAGGTGGTGTGCGACCGGCGCGGCGACGCCCTCTACTTCTCGCGGGCCGGCATCCCGCACCGGCGGGAGGGCGGCGTCTCCGCCCTCGCGCGGGCCCACGTGGGCATCTACGCCTTCACGTCCGGGTTCCTGGAGACGTTCGCCGCGCTGCCGCAGGGCGCGCTCGAGCGGGAGGAGTCGCTCGAGCAGCTGCGCGCGCTCGAGAACGGCTTCCGCATCCGGGTCGTGGACACAACCTATCGCGGGCTGGGCGTGGACACGCCCGAGGACCTCGCCCGCGCCCGCACGATCCTCGCCACCGGCAGGGACGAAGGGGGACATCCATGGTGAAGCGGACCAAGAAGACCAAGTACCTGTTCGTCACCGGCGGCGTGGTGAGCTCGCTCGGCAAGGGGCTCGCCGCCGCCTCCATCGGCGCGCTGATGGAGAACCGCGGCCTGGCGGTGACCCACCTCAAGCTCGACCCGTACATCAACGTGGACCCGGGCACGATGAGCCCGTTCCAGCACGGCGAGGTGTACGTCACCGACGACGGCGCCGAGACCGATCTCGACCTCGGCCACTACGAGCGCTTCACCAGCGCCAAGATGACCCGCGGCAACAACTTCACCACCGGGCGCATCTACAACACCGTCATCCAGAAGGAGCGGCGCGGCGAGTACCTCGGCAAGACCGTGCAGGTGATCCCGCACATCACCGACGAGATCAAGGCCATCATCCGCGAGGCCGCCGGCGAGGCCGACATCGTCATCGTGGAGGTGGGCGGCACCGTGGGCGACATCGAGTCGCTGCCGTTCCTCGAGGCCATCCGGCAGATGAAGTACGACGTGGGCGACGAGAACGTCATCTACGCCCACCTCACGCTCGTGCCCTACATCGCCGCCGCCGGCGAGCTCAAGACCAAGCCGACCCAGCACAGCGTCAAGGAGCTGCGCGAGATCGGCATCCAGCCCGACATCCTGCTCTGCCGCTCCGACCGCGAGATCTCGCGCGAGATGAAGGACAAGATCGCGCTCTTCTGCAACGTGGACACCTCGGCGGTCTTCACCGCGCTCGACGTCTCCTCGATCTACGAGGTGCCGCTCGTGTACCACCGCGAGGGGCTCGACGATAAGCTGGCCGAGCTCTTCAACATCTGGAGCCGGGCCCCGCGCCTCGAGCGCTGGGAGCAGATCGTCGAGAAGGTGAAGCACCCGAAGAAGGGCGAGGTGCGCATCGGCGTGGTGGGCAAGTACGTCGAGCTGCACGAGAGCTACAAGAGCCTCAACGAGGCGCTGGTGCACGGCGGCATCGCCACCGACGTGCGGCTGGTCCACCAGTTCATCGACTCCACCAAGCTCGAGCAGGGCGACCTCTCCGAGCTCGACCAGGTGGACGCCATCCTGGTGCCGGGCGGCTTCGGGGTGCGCGGCACCGAGGGGAAGATCCTGGCGGTGCGCTACGCCCGCGAGAAGAAGGTCCCCTTCTTCGGCATCTGCCTCGGCCTGCAGATGGCGGTCATCGAGTACGCCCGCGACGTGCTCCAGCTCGAGAACGCCAACTCGCTCGAGTTCGACGAGAAGACGCCGCACCCGGTGGTCACGCTCATGGAGGGGCAGAAGGGCGTCTCCGACAAGGGCGGCACCATGCGGCTCGGCGCCTATCCCTGCAAGCTGCTCCCGGGCACCAAGGCGCGCGAGCTCTACGGCGTCGAGCTCATCCAGGAGCGCCACCGCCACCGGTACGAGTTCAACAACGACTACCGCCAGCGGTTCGAGGCGGCCGGGATGACCTTCTCCGGCCTCAACCCCGAGCTGGGCCTGGTGGAGATGATCGAGCTCGCCGGCCACCCGCACTTCGTCGGCTGCCAGTTCCACCCCGAGTTCAAGTCGAAGCCCTTCCGGCCGCACCCGCTCTTCGCCGGGTTCGTGGCCGCGGCGCTCGCCCACCGCGACCGGCGCGCCCGCGAGGGCGGCACGGTGACCAAGCTGCCGCTGGGGAAGCAGGGGTGATCCCGGCCCGGCTGGGGTCTTGCCAGGTCGGCGAGGGGCAGCCGCTGCTGCTCGTCGCCGGCCCCTGCGTCATCGAGTCCGCGGCGCAGGCGCTCGCCCACGCCCGGCGCGTGCGGGCGCTGGCCGCGCGCCACGGCGTGCCGGTGATCTTCAAGGCGAGCTTCGACAAGGCCAACCGCTCCTCCATCCGGAGCTTCCGCGGGGTGGGGCTCGAGGCCGGCCTGGCCGCCTTCGAGGTGGTGAAGGCCGAGACCGGGCTCGCCTGCCTCACCGACGTCCACGAGCCCTGGCAGGCCGAGCCCTGCGGCGAGGTGGTGGACGTGCTGCAGGTCCCGGCGTTCCTGTGCCGGCAGACCGACCTCGTCGTGGCCTGCGCCCGCCACGGCAAGGCGGTGAACGTGAAGAAGGGGCAGTTCCTCGCCCCGCGGGAGATGCGCCACGCCGTCGAGAAGTGCCGGCAGGCGGGCAACCCCAACGTCCTGCTGACCGAGCGCGGCGCCAGCTTCGGCTACGGCAACCTGGTGGTGGACATGCGCGGGCTCGTGCAGATGCGCGAGCTGGGGGTGCCGGTCTGCTTCGACGCGACCCACAGCGTGCAGCTCCCCGGGGCCGGCGGCGACGTCACCGGCGGCGAGCGGCAGTTCGTGGCGCCGCTGGCGCGCGCCGCCGCGGCCGCCGGGATCGACGCCCTCTTCATGGAGATCCACGAGGACCCGGCGGCGGCGAAGAGCGACGGGCCCAACTCGCTCGACTTCGAGGCGGCCGATCGCGTCCTCGCCGAGGTGCTCGCCATCCGCCGCGCCCTGGGGCAGCGGTGAAGCGGCGGGGCGGCGCCGCCGCGTCCGCGGCGCGCGACCTCCTCGCCCGCGCCGCGGGGGTGAAGCTCCTCCTCCTCGACGTGGACGGGGTCCTCACCGACGGGCGGCTCTACTACTCGGACCGCGGCGAGGAGCTGAAGGCCTTCGACGTGAAGGACGGCCACGGCATCGTCCACCTCCGCTCGCACGTGGCGCTCGGCGTCATCTCCGGGCGGCCGGGCCTCGCCCGCAAGCGGCTCGAGGAGCTCGGCTTCCGGCACCTGGTCTTCTCCCAGCGCGACAAGCTCCCGGCCTACGAGGAGCTCCGGGCCGGGCTCGGGCTGGAGGACCGCGAGGTGGCGTACATGGGCGACGACGTGAACGACCTCGCGCTGCTGGCGCGGGTGGGCCTCTCCGCCGCCCCGGCCGACGCGCGCCCGGAGGTGCTCGCCGCCGTCCGGTTCGTCGCCCGCTCGCCCGGCGGGCGCGGCGCCGTGCGCGAGCTGTGCGAGCTGCTGCTGCGCGCGCGGGGCGCCTGGCCGTTCTGAGCGGCCGCGCCGCCCGCTTCCACCCCACGATCACGCGGTACCCGCCCGGCCCGGGCCCGTGCTAGCTTCCGCGGCCGATGTCGGTCCCCTGGCACACCCGGGCGCGCCGGCGGCTCCGCTCCGCCGCCATCGGCGCCCTGGTCCGGCTCCTCTCCGGCGCTTCCCTGGGCTGGGCCCTCTCGTTCGGCGCGGCGCTCGGGCGGCTCGCCTTCCGCTTCGCCGGCGCGACGCGCCGCCAGATGCTGGCCAACCTCGCGCGCGCCTTCCCGGAGAAGCCGCTGCAGGAGCGCGAATCGATCGCCCGCGCCGCCCTCGTCCACCTCTGCCAGTGCGCCCTCGAGGTGGTGGCGGTCCGCTCGTACGACGACCGGCTGGAGGAGTACGTCACCATCGCCGGGGACGGGGAGGCGCTGCTCCGGGAGCGAGTGGCCCAGGGCCGCGGGCTGATCTTCGTCACCGGGCACGTCGGCAACTGGGAGCTCCTCGCCCGGCGCATCGGCCGGGCCGGGGTGCCGAACGCGGTCATCGCCCGGCGGGGGCACGACGAGCGCGTCAACGCGCTCATGGAGCGGTTCCGCGCCGCCGGCGGCGTCACCACCCTCTGGCGCGACGACCCCTCCACGGGACGGGCGCTCATCCGGACCTTCCGCGAGGGCAGGGCGCTCGGGATCCTCATCGACCAGGACACCCGGGTGCAGGGGGTCTTCGTCCCGTTCTTCGGCAGGCTGGCGTTCACGCCGCGGGCCGTCGGAGACCTCGCGCTTCGCTTCGGCGCGCCGGTGGTGGTCGGGTTCTGCCGCCGCGCGGGGGATCGACCCGGGCACGTCCTCGAGTTGACCGAGGTCACTTACAATCCGACTCCCTCCGACCCGGAGATGGAGGTTCGGCGCATCACGCTCGAGTGCAGCCGGATCCTGGAAGCGGCCATCCGAGCCCACCCTTCCGAGTGGGTCTGGATGCACGACCGCTGGAAGACCCGTCCTGCTTCGGCCGGGGAGGAGCCCCAAGCAAACCCGATGCCGAAAACGGGAGAGATGACGGGCTCCTAGGGCTCGCGCTCGCCCCGAGGGTGTGCTAGCAAAGGTTGTGCCGCTAGATCCCGGGGCCGAATAATGCTATTGAAAAAGAGCAGTTGGACGTCCCTGGCGGCTTCGGTGCTCCTCGCTGTGGCGGGGACTTCCGTCGCCGGTTGCGGACCTGGACCGGATGCGGAGGCTCGCCGGGTGACACCGGAGGTCAAGTTCGAGGATCTCTCCTTCCGCGTCTGGCGCGGGGCGGATCTCGAGGTGTCGGGCACCGCCCGGAGCGCCGCCTGGTTGCGAGGCAGCGCCGGCGTCTCGGCGCAGAAGGTCGTCGCCCTCTTCCCGCCTTCCGAGGGGCGACCCGAGTCCACCGTGGTGGCCGAGCACATGACCGGCAGCCTCCGGTCTCACGAGTTCTTCGCCACGGGGGGGCTGGTGGCCAGCCAGGCTGGCGAGCGGATCGTGACCTCGTCCGGCAGATACAGCCGTCGGGACGGGCTGTTGCGGGGGGATGAGGATGTGACCGTCTTCGGGCACGCCTACCGGCTCGCCGGGCGGGGGTTCACCCTCGACCCCGTCACCCACCACCTCACCATCGGCGGGGGAGCGCACCTGGTGACCGACGAGGCGGGAGGCCGATGAGGTTCGCCGCCGTCCTCTCCCTGGCGCTCGCCGCGAGCGCCGGCCGCACCGCTCCCTCCGGCCCGGCCAAGCCGTCGCCGCCGGTCCACGTGACCGCCGACGAGGTGGAGTACCGGTACAAGGAGAACAAGGCCTACTTCTTCGGCCGCCCCATCGTCACCCTCACCCGGGAGGACGCCACCCTCCTCTGCCGGCGGCTCGTCACCGACAACGACGTCACCGGGCACATCAGCCACGCGGTCTGCACCGGGGACGTGAAGCTCACGCGGGGGCTCAAGATCGCCACCTGCGAGGTGGCCACCTACGACGACGCCAAGGGGACCATCCTCTGCGAGGGCCACCCCGTGCTGCACGACGGCGAGTCGATCATGCACGGCGAGCTGCTCACCTACGACCTCGACCGCGACCGCGCGGTGATGACCAAGGCGAAGGGCGTGGTCATCCAGAAGCCGGGGGAGGACTCGCCCGGGACCCGTAAGAAGCGGGGCGCGAAGGAGGGCTCCCGGTGAGCGGCCTCGCGCTGCGGGCCGAGTCGCTCGGCAAGGCCTACCGCGGCCGCCGGGTGGTGGACGGCGTCTCCTTCGAGGTGGCCCCGGGCGAGGTGGTGGGGCTCCTCGGCCCGAACGGCGCCGGCAAGACCACCAGCTTCAACATGACGGTCGGGCTGGTCACCGCCGACCAGGGCAAGGTGCGGCTCGGGGACGAGGACCTCACCCGGCTGCCCATGCACCGCCGCGCGCGGCTCGGCCTGGGCTACCTCCCCCAGGAGCCGTCCATCTTCCGCAAGCTCACCGTCCGCCAGAACTTCACCGCGGTGCTCGAGGCGCTCGGGGTCGGGCGCGCCGAGCGCGAGTCCCGCGCCGACGCGCTCCTCGAGGAGTTCCGGCTCGAGGCGGTGGCGGGGAGCCTCGGCGAGCAGCTCTCGGGCGGCGAGCGGCGCCGGGCCGAGGTGGCGCGCAGCCTGCTCGCCTCGCCGCGGCACGTGCTCTTCGACGAGCCCTTCGCCGGGGTGGACCCCATCGCCGTGGCGGAGCTGCAGCGGCTCATCGCCTCCCTGAAGGCCCGGGGCATCGGCGTGCTGCTCACCGACCACAACGTCCGCGAGGCGCTCGGGATCTGCGACCGGGCCTACATCCTCGCCGCCGGGAGGATCATCGAGCAGGGCACGCCGGCGCACATCGCCGCGAGCGCCGCCGCCCGCGCCGCCTACCTGGGCGAGCGCTTCAAGCTGGATACGCACGACGTGGAAGGGTCGCCCGCACCATGAGTCTCGAGCTGAAGCAGCACCTCAAGATGACGCAGCAGCTGGTGATGACGCCCCAGCTGCAGCAGGCGATCAAGCTCCTGCAGCTGTCGCGCATGGAGCTGGTGGACCTGATCCGCACCGAGATCACCGAGAACCCGCTCCTGGAGGACCCGGGCGAGGGCGAGGACGAGTCGCGCGCCGAGGGCGCGAGCCCGGCCGAGCAGCAGCAGGTCGAGGCCGAGCCGCACCACAAGGAGGCGGAGCGGGCGGAGGAGGTGAAGGGCGAGGAGGGCGCCAACGAGATCGACTGGGACCAGTACCTCGACCACTACCAGCTGCAGGGCCACACCGCGCCCTCGAACCGGGGGCTCGCCGACGAGGAGCTGCCCGGCTTCGAGGCGACGCTGACGAAGAAGAGCGACCTCGTCGACCACCTCACCTGGCAGCTGCGCCTCTCCAACTTCACGCCGGACGAGGAGACGGTGGCGATGCTCATCATCGGCAACCTCGACCCCGACGGCTACTTCAAGATGCCGGCGGTCGAGGGCGAGGAGGACGGCGGCTCCTCCCGCGACCCGCTGGTGCGGGTGGCCTTCGAGTCGGGGATGGGCCTGGAGTTCGCCGAGAAGGTGCTGCGCAAGGTGCAGTCCTTCGACCCGCTCGGCGTGGGCGCCCGGGACCTGCGCGAGTGCCTGCTCATCCAGGTGGGCGCCCTCAACGCCGACACGCCCGAGATCGTGGCCATCATCGAGCGCCACCTGAAGCACCTCGAGTCGAAGAACTACGGCGCCATCGCCAAGGACCTGAAGGTGCCGGTCGAGGAGGTGGTGAAGGCGGTGAAGGTGATCAGCCGGCTCGAGCCGAAGCCGGGGCGCGCCTTCTCCGGCGAGGAGCCGCAGTACATCACGCCCGACGTCTACGTCTACAAGATGGGCGACAAGTACGTGACCGTCCTCAACGACGACGGGCTCTCGAAGCTGCGCATCAGCGGGACCTACCGCGCGGCCCTGAAGAACGGCCAGGCCGGCAAGGCCAAGGAGTACATCCAGGACAAGCTGCGCAGCGCGGTCTGGCTCATCCGCTCCATCCACCAGCGGCAGCGGACCATCTACAAGGTCACCGAGTCGATCGTGAAGTTCCAGCGCGACTTCTTCGACAAGGGGATCGCTTACCTCAAGCCGCTCATCCTGCGGGACGTGGCCGAGGACATCGGGATGCACGAGTCCACCGTCTCGCGCGTCACCACCAACAAGTACGTCCACACGCCGCAGGGGATCTACGAGCTCAAGTTCTTCTTCAACTCGGCCATCAACAAGACCGGCGGCGACGAGATCGCCAGCGAGGCCGTGAAGAACCACATCCGCCACATCGTCGCGGGCGAGGAGCCCAAGCACCCGCACTCCGACCAGAAGATCGTCGAGATCCTGAAGGGGCAGGGGATCGAGATCGCCCGCCGCACCGTCGCCAAGTACCGGGAGGTGCTCGGGATCCTCCCGAGCTCCAAGCGAAAGAAGTACTTCTAGCCCCGGGTGGGTGGACCGGGGGTGATCGGCGACCGGAGGTCTGTTACGATCCGCTCGTGGGCCTGACGCCCAGTCCGAAGCAAGAGGTCCTTCACCGGCCGCGGCGCGGCGCGCTCCACCGAGAGGCGGGTGCGCTGGTCGCGGCCGATGTGTCTCACGCGACTCCACAACGAGCAGGAGGCCGATCCATGCAGGTCAACGTCACCTTCCGGCACCTCGAGTCCACCGAGGCTCTCAAGGCGCACGCGCGCGAGAAGGTGCAGCACATCCAGAAGTTCGTCGATCACGCGAGCGACGCTCACGTGGTCCTCTACGTGGAGAACCTCGACCACCACGCCGACATCACCCTCAAGGCCGGGCCCTACCTGCTGCGCGGCCGCGCCCGCTCGGAGGACATGTACGCCTCCATCGACGCCGCCGCGGAGAAGATCGAGAAGCAGCTCAAGAAGCACAAGGAGAAGCTCAAGAACCACAAGACCCCCGTCCCCGCGGTGGAGCCGGTGGCGATCAGCCACGAGGTCTTCGACGCCGAGAAGCACCCGAGCGATCGGGTGGTGAAGAGCGTGAGCTTCCAGGCCAAGCCCATGACGCTCGACGAGGCGGTCATGCAGCTCGACCTGCTCGACTCGCACTTCTTCGTCTTCCAGAACGCGAAGGACCGGGCCATCAACGTCGTGTACCGTCGGGACGACGGCAACCTGGGGCTCATCACGGCCCAGGCGAGTTGAGGCCTCGCGCCGCCTCGCGAGGCAGACCGCCTCCGGCCGCGCCGGGGGCGGTTTCTTTTTCGGGATCCGCCGTCCGGCGCGGCGCCGCGCGCGAGCCGCCGCGACCCTCCCGTTCCGCTTGCTTTCTCCACGAGGGATTGTCAAAAGTCTCCTCGCACCCGGGGCCGCGATGAAGATCGTCGAATTCCTCCGCAGCGATGCCGTCGTCGAGATCTCGGGCCGGTCCGGTCCGGAGGTCCTCACCGAGCTCTGCCGCCCCATCGCGGCGGCGCACCAGCACGACGAGCAGCGGCTGGTGGACACCCTGCTCGAGCGCGAGAAGCTCGGCTCGACCGGCATCGGCGACGGGGTGGCCATCCCGCACGGCAAGGTGCCCGGCCTGCCGGGGCTCCTCGCCGGCTTCGGGCGCTCCCGCCCCGGCGTGGACTTCCGCGCCATCGACGGCAAGCCGACCCACCTCTTCTTCGCGCTCTTCGCGCCGGAGAACAGCGCCGGCGCGCACCTCAAGGCGCTCGCGCGCATCAGCCGGCTGTTCAAGAACCCGGGCTTCCGCGCCGCCATCCTGGAGGCGCCGGACGCGGCGGCCATCTACCGGCTCGTCGAGACCGAGGACGCGCGGTTCTGAGCGGTTGGAGGGGGCACGCCGCCCCCTCCGCGTCGGCGCCGCGGGGAGCGCCGCGCCGGCGGCTCAGTGATCGACGCGGTGGAAGAGGCGGTTCCAGCGCGGCCCGTTCGGGCCCCAGGACGCCAGCGCCATCACCGCCCGGCCCTTGATGCGCCCGATGGGCACCGGTCCGAACACGCGGCTGTCGGCGCTGTGGTCGCGGTGGTCGCCCGCCAGCCACACCGTCCCCGGCGGCACCACCACCTCGGGCACGTCCCCGCAGTAGGCGCCGGGGGTGCAGTAGCTGCCGTACCGGTGCCGATCGAGCTGCTCCTCGAAGGCGATGCAGGGCTCCTCCGTCCAGGGGCCGCCCTCGGGCCTGTTCCAGTAGCTGCACGGACCAGGGATGCGCCGCCGCGGCTCGGGCTGGCCGTTCACCCAGAGCGCGCCGTCGCGGATCTCCACCCGGTCGCCGGCCACCCCGACCACCCGCTTGATGAGGTCGTCGGAGCGCGGGTTGCCGGGGGGGGCGAGCAGCACCACGATGTCGCCGCGCCGGGGCGAGGACCACTGGGCCTGGGTGCTCTCGGTGAAGGGGAAGCGCGCTCCGTACGCCCACTTCTCGACGATGACGTAGTCGCCGATCTGCAGGGTCGGCAGCATCGAGCCGGAGGGGATGTACACCGCCTCGTAGAGCAGGGTCCGGAACGCCAGCACCGCCAGGATGGTGAGGACCCAGCCGCGGACCTCGCGCTTCACCTTGTCACTGTCCACGCTTCGCGACCCTTGGGCTCGAGATCTCCCGGCGCGCTCCGGCCTCGACCGGAGTCGGCGC
This sequence comes from Myxococcales bacterium, assembly GCA_021782135.1. GTDB lineage: Bacteria > Myxococcota > Myxococcia > Myxococcales > Anaeromyxobacteraceae > Anaeromyxobacter_B. Next base: position 18,232 of record JAJXVM010000021.1, read on the forward strand.
CGGGCACCCGGACGGCGGAAGGGTCCGCGGGCCGGGCGCCGAGGGAGGGGAGACTAGCACCCCCGGCGCCGCGACGCTCGCCGGAAAGGCGACCGCCGCGAGGCCCGGCCCGGCTCACTCGAGCAGCTGGAGCGCCCGCGTGAGGACGGTCGGGCGGGCGCGCCGGAAGGCCCGCCGCGCCCGGCCGCGGCCGTACGACAGCGCCTCGGCCGCCTCGTGCGCGGAGAACCTCCCGGGGCCGGCGAGCAGCAGGCCGAGCGCGATCGCCATGAGCGCGAGGTTGTACTCGTAGCCCCCCTTGGCGACGTCGAAGCCGTTCCGCGCGTGGACCCGCCAGACCGCCACGCCCTGGGTCACGAGCACCGCCAGCGCCGCCGGGCGGGTCGCGATCCCGGCCACCGCCAGCACCCCGGCCGCGGCCTCGGCGAGCCCGGTGGCGAGCGCCCACGGTCGCCCGGGCTTGATGCCCACGCTCTCCATGAACCGGCCGGTCTGCTCGCGCCCCTCGGCCCGCAGCTTCTCCGCGCCGTGGTACAGCATGCTCGCCCCGAGCGCCATCCGCGCCGGCAAGGTGGCCGCGTCCTTCATCGCCGCGCGCCCGTCCATCACGCCTTCGAGCGTCATCCCCGCTCTCCTCTCGACGGAAAAGTTCGTGCGGCGCCGGCGGGGCGGCAACGCCCGCGGCGCCGCGCCGCTGGAAACCCGCGCGACCGGGGGCTATGGTCGAGGGATGGCCCGCCCGCTCCTCGCCCTGGCGCTCGCCGCGCTCCTCGCGCGCCCGGCGGCCGCCGCGCAGCCCGGGCGCGTGCTCACGGTGGCCGCCGCCGCCAACCTGAAGCCGGCCATGGAGGAGCTCGCCGCCGCCTTCGAGGAGGAGCAGCCTGGCGCCAAGGTGCGGGCGACCCTCGGCGCCTCGGCCAACCTCGCGGCGCAGGCGCGGGCCGGCGCCCCCTTCGATCTGTTCCTCTCGGCGGACGACCTGCAGCCGCGCAAGCTCGCCGAGGAGGGGCTCGCGGATCGCGCCGGGCCCTTCCTGTACGCGCTCGGCCGGCTCGCGCTCTGGGTGCCGGCGGCCTCGCCGGTGCCGATCGAGCGCGACGGGCTGGCCGCGCTCGCCTCGCCCGCCGTGAAGAAGGTCGCCATCGCCAACCCCAAGCTGGCGCCCTACGGCAAGGCCGCCGAGGACGCCCTCTGGGCGGCGAAGCTCCTCGACGGCGTCCGTCCCAAGCTGGTCTTCGGGGAGAGCGTCGCCCAGGCGGCCCAGTTCGCGGGGAGCGGGGCGGCCGACGCCGCGCTGCTGCCGCTCTCGCTGGTGCTCACCGGCCCGCTCGCCGCCGGGCGCCGGGTGATCCTGCCGGACGAGGCCCACTCGCCCATCGACCAGGCCGGGGTGGTGCTCGCTCGCGCGCGCGAGCCGGAGCTGGCGCGCGCCTTCGCCCGCTTCCTGCGCGGCCCGCACGGCCAGGCCATCCTGGCGCGGTTCGGGTACGCCCTGCCGCCGAGGTGAGGGGGTGGACTACGCCGCCCTCCGGCTCAGCCTCGCGCTGGCCTCCCTCACCACCGCCGCGCTGCTGGTCCTCGGGCTGCCCCTCGCCGCCTGGCTGGCGCGCAGCCGGATGCGGCTCAAGTTCCTGGTCGAGGCGGTGGTGGCGCTCCCGCTCGTGCTCCCGCCCACCGTGCTCGGGTTCTACCTGCTCCTGGCCTTCGCGCCGGCGAGCCCGCTCGGCCGGAGCTGGGAGCGGCTGACCGGGCACCGGCTCGCCTTCTCCTTCGACGGGCTGCTCATCGCCTCGGTCCTCTACAGCCTCCCGTTCGCGGTGCAGCCCTTCGCGGCGGCGCTCTCGGCGGTGGACCGGCGGCTGGTGGAGGCCTCGCACACGCTCGGCGCCTCGACGCTCTCCACCTTCCTGCGCGTGACGCTGCCGCTCTCGATCCGCGGGGTGGTGGCCGGCGCGGTGCTGACCTTCGCCCACACCCTCGGGGAGTTCGGGGTGGTGCTGATGGTGGGCGGCAACCTGCCGGGCGAGACCCGCACGCTGTCCATCGCCATCTTCGACCACGTGGAGGCGCTCGAGTACGGCGCCGCCGCGCGCACCGCCCTCTTCCTGCTGGTCCTCTCGTTCGCGGTGCTGGCCGTCACCTACGGCCTGCAGCGCGGCGCCTTCGAGAAATGGCCGGCCCGCTCGCGCTAGACCTGGTCCGCCGCTTCCCCGGGGGCGCCGCGGTCTCGGCCGGCTTCGAGGCCGCCGCCGCCGGGGTGACGGTGCTCTTCGGCCCGTCGGGCGCGGGGAAGAGCACCGTCCTGCGCTGCGTGGCCGGCCTCGAGGCCCCGGATGTCGGCCTGGTGCGGTTCGGCGACGAGGTCTGGTTCGACCGCGCCCACCGCGTGGACCTGCCGCCGCAGCGGCGGCGGGTCGGGTACGTCTTCCAGGACGCGGCCCTCTTCCCGCACCTCACGGTGGCGGGGAACGTGCGCTACGGCGCCCGCGCCCGCGGGGTCCCGCCGGCCGCGGCGGACGAGGCGCTCGAGCGGCTCGGCCTCACCCTCCTCGCGCACCGCCGCCCGGACGAGCTCTCCGGGGGCGAGCGCCAGCGGGTGGCCCTGGCCCGGGCGCTCGCCTCGCGGCCGCGG
>JAJXVM010000022.1 GCA_021782135.1 Myxococcales bacterium
GGTCCTCGGCGGCGCCGCGCGGCGGCGCGGCCGGCGCGCGCCGGGCGATCTCCACCCGCGAGACGCGCCGCTCGTCGCCCGCCCGCACCGTGAACGTGAGCCCGTCCCAGGTGACCAGCGCGCCCACCGGCGGGACCCGCCCGGCGGTGGCGGTGACGAACCCGCCGAGCGTCTCGTAGTCGCCCTCCTCCGGGAAGCGCACCTCGCGATCGCGGTCGCCCTCCCCCTCCTGGGCGTTGAGGAACTCCTCCAGCTCGCGCAGCGGGATGCCGGCGTCGGCGAGGTAGACGCCGGCCCCGAGCGCCTTGACGGGCGCCTGCTCGACGTCGCGCTCGTCCTGGATCTCGCCCACGATCTCCTCGATGACGTCCTCCAGGGTGGCGAGGCCGCTCGTGCCGCCGAACTCGTCCACCACCACCGCGAGGTGCAGCTTGCGCTTCTGCATCTCCTTCAGCAGGCGCGAGATCTTCATCTGCTCCGGCACGAAGAAGGCCGGCTTGAGGTAGCGCGTCAGCGGGACCGCGCGCGGCCTGCCGCCCACGGGCGCCTCGCGCAGCTCGCGGACGATGTCGCGCACGAGCAGGATGCCGATGACGTTGTCCACCGAGCCTTCGTAGACCGGCATGCGGCTGTACGGGTTCTCGGTGATCATCCGCACGATCTCGTCCGCCGGGGCGTCCTTGTCGATGGCGACCATGCGGGTGCGGGGCACCATGATCTCCTTCACCACCCGGTCGGCGAACTCGAGCACGCTGTTGAGGAGCTCCTCCTTCACCTCGTCGAGCACCCCCTCGCGCGTGCCCATCTCGATGAGGTACTCGATCTCCTCGCTGGTGACCGCCGGCATGGGCGCGCCGCGACCGCCGCCGAAGGCGCTCACGATGAGGCCGGTCAGGCGGACCAGCCCGGTGGAGAGCGGCCAGAAGACCCAGTAGGCCGCCTGCACGAGGGGGACGGTGGCGAGCGAGACCTTGACCGGATGGCGCTTGGCGAGCGTCTTCGGGATGATCTCCCCGAAGAACAGGATGACGCTGGTGGTCACGCCGGTCGCGACGGCCAGCGCGGTCCCGCTGCCCCCCGGCCCGGCGGCCTCCGCCGCCAGCCTGCCCGCGAGCGCGCCCGCGCCGATGTTGGCGAGGGTGTTGCCGATGAGGAGCGTCGAGAGCACCCGATCCGGGTGGCGGACCCAGATCCCGAGCAGCGCCCCGCGCCGCCCGCCGGTCTCGAGCAGCTGCCGGGCCCGGGCGTCGCCGAGCGCGGTGAGCGCGGTCTCGACGCCCGAGCAGAGGGCCGAAGCGGTCAGGAAGGCGGCCGCCAGGCCCCACTCCCATGTGTGGACGAACTGCAAACGCGCCAAGCCTTTCTCGCTGCGGGGATTGTAACCGCGAAACGAAACAGCGGCCCTCCCGGGCGGGAATCCGGGAGAACCGCCGTTCATTCAACGCGTTGGCCTGGCTACTTCTTCCAGGCGTAGGCGTGCTGCTCGGTGGTGCGGAAGAAGTACGCCACCTCGACGGCGGCGTTCTCCGGGCTGTCCGAGCCGTGCACCGTGTTCTTCTCGATGTCGGTCGCGAAGTCGCGCCGGATGGTGCCCTCGGCCGCCTTCTTGGGGTCGGTGGCGCCCATCACCTCGCGGTTGGCCAGGACGGCGTTCTCGCCCTCGAGGACCATCAGCACCACCGGTCCGCTGGTCATGAACTTCACGAGGTCGTTGAAGAACGGGCGGGCCTTGTGGACGGCGTAGAAGCCCTCGGCCTCCGCCCGCGAGAGCTGGGTCATCCGCATCGCCACGGGCTTGAGCCCCTTCGACTCGAAGCGGGCGACGACCTGGCCGATGACGCCCTTCTCGACGCCGTCGGGCTTGATGATGGAAAGGGTGCGCTCCACTGCCATTCGATGTTCTCCGGTTGTTGGGGGGTTACCGCTTGGCCGCCTTCTTGGCGGCCTTGCCGCCGCGCTGCGTGGGCGGTGCGCCGCGAGGCGCGCCGCCCGACTTCCTGGTGCTCCTGGTCCTCGCCGGCGTCGGCGCCGGCGCCGGCCGCCGCTCCGCGCCCGCCTTGACCCGGGCCTTGGCCTTGCGGCGCGAGAGGGCGTCCTTCATGGCCTGGCCGAGCAGGTGCGGCCCCTCGCAGACCACGATGCCGGCCTCGCGCATCGCCGCCAGCTTGGCGTCGGCGGTGTCGGCGCCGCCCGAGATGACCGCGCCGGCGTGCCCCATGCGCTTGCCGGTCGGGGCGGTGCGGCCGGCGATGAAGCCGACCACCGGCTTGGTCATGTTGGCCTTCACCCACTCGGCGCCGCGGGTCTCCTCGGAGCCGCCGATCTCGCCGATCAGGATGACCGCCTCGGTCTCCGGGTCGGCCTCGAACCGCGAGAGGCAGTCGATGAAGTCGGTCCCGTGGACGGGGTCGCCGCCGATGCCGACCGCGGTGGACTGGCCCATGCCGAGCCGGGAGATCTGGTCCACGGCCTCGTAGGTGAGCGTGCCCGAGCGGGAGACGATGCCGATGCTCCCCGGCCGGTGGATGTGGCCGGGCATGATGCCGATCTTGCACTGGCCGGGGGTGATGACGCCCGGACAGTTCGGCCCGATGAGCCGCACGCGCGGCAGGTCCGCGAGGTACCGGCGCACCCGCACCATGTCGAGGATGGGGATGCCCTCGGTGATGGCCACCACCAGCTCCACCCCGGCCTCGGCCGCCTCGATGATGGCGTCGGCGGCGAAGGGGGGCGGCACGAAGATGACGGAGGCGTTGGCGCCCGTGTCCCGGACCGCCTGCTCGACGGTGTGGAAGATGGGCACGGCGTTCGCGAAGCGGGTGCCGCCGCGGCCCGGGGTGACGCCGGCCACCACCCGCGTCCCGTACTCGAGCATCTGCTCCGCGTGGAAGCTGCCCGCCGAGCCGGTGATGCCCTGCACCAGCACCCGCGTGTCCCTGTCGACGAAGATGCTCATTCCGAAGCTCTCCTGCGCGCTAGGCGGCGCGGGCGGCCGCCACCGCCTTCTTGGCCGCGTCGCCGAGGTCGTCCGCCGGCGTGATCTCGAGGTCGCTGTTGGACAGGATCTCCTTGCCGAGCTCCACGTTGGTGCCCTCGAGCCGGACCACCAGCGGGATCGAGAGCCCCACCTGGCGGGCGGCGGTGACGATCCCGTTCGCGATCACGTCGCACTTCATGATCCCGCCGAAGATGTTGACCAGCACCGCCTTCACGTGGGGATCGGAGAGCAGGATCTTGAACGCCGCCGTCACCTTCTCCTCGTCGGCGCCGCCGCCCACGTCGAGGAAGTTGGCGGGCCGGCCGCCGGCGAGCTGGATGATGTCCATGGTGGCCATCGCCAGGCCCGCCCCGTTCACCATGCAGCCGATGTCGCCGTCGAGGGCGATGTACGAGAGGTCGTACTCCTTGGCCTGCGACTCCTTCGGATCCTCCTCGTCCGGATCGCGCATGGCCGCGATGTCCGGGTGGCGGAAGAGCGCGTTGTCGTCGAAGTTCATCTTGGCGTCGAGCGCCAGCACCTCGCCGCCCACCGTGACCACCAGCGGGTTGATCTCGGCGAGCGAGGCGTCGGTCGCCGTGTAGGCGTTGTAGAGCCCGCCCGCGAAGCGGACGAAGGCGTTCACCGTGTCCCCGGTGAGGCCGAGGCCGTAGGCGAGCTGCCGCGACTGGAAGGGCACCAGCCCGAGCAGCGGGTCGACCGCCACCTTCAGGATCTTCTCCGGAGTCCGCGCGGCCACCGCCTCGATGTCCTCGCCGCCCTCGGAGGAGGCCATCACCGTGACCCGGCCCGACTCGCGGTCGAGGGTCATGCCGAGGTACAGCTCGCGCGCGATCCGGCAGCCCTCCTCGATGTAGACCTTGCGCACCAGCTGGCCGCCCGGCCCGGTCTGCGGGGTCTTGAGCTTCATGCCGAGCATGGCCTCGGCGTGCGAGCGCGCCTCCTCGGGCGAGCGGGCGAGGCGGACCCCGCCGCCCTTCCCGCGGCCGCCCGCGTGGATCTGGGCCTTCACGGCCACGATCCCGCCGCCGAGTTGGCGGGCGGCGCCCTCGGACTCGAACGGCGTGACCGCCACGTAGCCCCGGGGCACGGCGACGCCGTACTTCCGGAGGATCTCCTTGGCCTGGTATTCGTGGATCTTCACGGACGCATCCCCGGCTGGAAAAGGAAGGGGGTCGGCACCATAGCAGGCGCCGGCCCCCCGACCCAAAAGGAATCCGGCTACAGCTTGGTCTCGGCGACCGACTTCTTCACGCTTTCCACCGACTTCGCGAGCATGGCCCGCTCCTCCTCGTTGAGCTCCACCTCGAGGACGCGCTCCACGCCGCCCGCGCCGATCACCACCGGCGCGCCGACGAACAGCCCCTTCACCCCGTACTGCCCCTCGAGCAGCGCCGAGCAGGGGAGCACCCGCTTCTTGTCGCGAAGGTAGCTCTCCGCCATGGAGATCGCCGAGGCGGCGGGCGCGTAGAAGGCCGATCCGGTGCCGAGCAGGGCCACGATCTCGCCGCCGCCCTTGCGCGTGCGCTCCACGATGGCGTCGAGCTTCGCCTTGTCGAGCAGGCGGGTGAGCGGCACGCCGGCCACCGAGGAGTAGCGGAGCAGCGGGACCATGTCGTCGCCGTGCCCGCCGAGCACCATCGCGGTGACGTCCTGCGGGGAGACGCCGGCGGCCTCGCCGACGAAGAACTGGAGGCGCGCGGTGTCGAGCACGCCCGCCATGCCCACCACCCGGTTCCTGGGGAACCCGGTGATCTTGTACATCGCGTACACCATCGAATCGAGCGGGTTGGTGATGACGATGACGAAGGCGTTCGGCGCGTACTGCTTGATGCCCTGCGCCACCTTGCTGATGGCGTCGAGGTTCACCTTGAGCAGGTCGTCGCGGCTCATGCCGGGCTTGCGCGGCACGCCGGCGGTGACGATGCAGACGTCCGCCCCCTGGATCGCCGCGTAGTCGGTGGTGCCCCCGCCGGCGAGGCTCACGTCGAACTTCTGGACGCCGCGGGTCTCCTGCAGGTCGAGCGCCTTGCCCTTGGCGACGCCCTCCATGATGTCCACGAGGACGACGTCCCCGAGCTCCTTCTGCGCGGCCAGGAGCGCCAGCGTGCCGCCGATCTGGCCGGCGCCGATGAGTGCGATCTTCTTGCGAGCCATGTTGGTGGTCCCTCCCTCGGGTTTCACTTCTCCTGCGCGTGCTGGATGATCTCGTCGCCGAACTCGGAGCACTTCACCTCGACCGCGTCGGCCACCCCCTCCGCCTTCATGAGCCGGGCGAAGTCGTAGGTCACCCGATGCGCGCCGATGGCGCGCTCCATGCCCTGGACGACGAGGTCGGCGGCCTCGTTCCAGCCGAGGTGGCGCAGCATCATCTCGCCGGAGAGGATCAGCGAGCCCGGGTTGACCTTGTCCTGGTCGGCGTACTTCGGCGCGGTGCCGTGGGTGGCCTCGAAGATGGCGTGCCCGGTGACGTAGTTGACGTTGCCGCCGGGGGCGATGCCGATGCCGCCCACCTGCGCCGCCAGCGCGTCGGAGAGGTAGTCGCCGTTCAGGTTCAGGGTGGCGATGACGTCGAACTCCTCGGGGCGGGTCAGCACCTGCTGCAGCGTGATGTCGGCGATGGCGTCCTTCACGAGCAGCCGCCCCGACCCGAGCGCCGCCGTCTGCTCGGCGTTGGCGGCCTGCTCCCCCTTCTCCGCCTTGGCCCGCTCCCACTGCTCCCAGGTGTAGACCTGGCCGCCGAACTCCCGCTCCGCGAGCGCGTAGCCCCAGTTCCGGAACGCGCCCTCGGTGAACTTCATGATGTTGCCCTTGTGCACGAAGGTCACGCTCTTGCGCCGGTTGTCGAGCGCGTACCGGATCGCCGCCCGCACCAGCCGCTCGGTGCCCTCGCGCGACACCGGCTTCACGCCCAGCCCGCACGATCCGGGGAAGCGGATCTTCTGGAACTCCTTCGGGAACTCCTTCTCGACGAACCCGAGCAGCTTCTTGGCCTGCGCGCTCCCGGCCTCCCACTCGATGCCGGCGTAGATGTCCTCGGTGTTCTCGCGGAAGATGACCATGTTCACCTTCCGCGGGTTCTTGACCGGAGAAGGGACGCCCGGGAACCAGCGCACCGGGCGCAGGCAGACGTAGAGGTCCAGCAGCTGCCGGAGCGCCACGTTGAGCGAGCGGATGCCGCCGCCGATGGGGGTCGTGAGCGGCCCCTTGATGCCGATGAGGTATTCCCGGTAGGCCTCGACGGTCTCGTCGGGCAGCCAGCTGTTGAACCGGGTGAAGGCCTTCTCGCCCGCGTAGACCTCCATCCAGGCGATCTTCTTCTTGCCGCCGTAGGCCTTCTCGACCGCCGCGTCGAGCACGCGCTGGCTGGCCCGCCAGATGTCGCGCCCGGTCCCGTCCCCCTCGATGAACGGCAGGATGGGACGGTCCGGCACCTCCAGCTCGCCGCCGGTCAGGGTGACCTTCGCTCCATCCCTCGGAATCGAAGGCCTCGCGGCCGCCATCGCGCTTCCTCCCCTGTGCGTTCGCCTCGTGGAGCCGCGTTTCTGTATCCCGCCGCCGGACGAACTGTAAAGCCGCCGACCCCAATTGGACGGCCGCGCCGGGACGCCCTGGCGCGGCGCGCCGGCCCGGCTCAGGGGCTCGCGGCTCCCGGCCGGGCGAGGACGATCTCCGCGCGCTCGATCAGGGCGCGAGCGCGCGGGTCGCAGAGGCTCGCCAGCTCGATCTCCCGCTCCACCCCGAACGAGGTGCGGGCCCGCTCCGGCCGGTAGCCAGGGTGCGCCATGAGCTCGGTGGTCCCCTCCTCCAGCCCCTCGATCGCCGCCAGGAGCCGCTCGAGGGTCCAGCACGGTCGAAGCGCCGCGTCGCCCAGGAAATGGTCGGTGGTGCGGACCCCCTGCGCGCGAAGGACCGCGCGCATCGGCCCGTCGAGGGCGCGCACCGGGAGGGCCGCCGCGCGGGCGGCGCGCGCCACGGCGGGCAGCACCGACGGGTGCGCGTGCGCGTGCTTGTGGCCGTCCAGGTGGGTGGGCGCGCTCCCCCGCAGCGCGCGGAAGCGCTCGAGCTGCCGCTCGATCTCGCCCGCCACCTCGTCGGCGCGGGCGGGGTCGAGCACCAGGTGCAGCCCGATCGCGAGCGTGGACGGCGCCTCCGCGAGCGCGGCGGCGGCGAAGGGGGTGTCGACCATGGCGGTGGCGCTGGTGACGAGCCCGCGGCGGTGCGCCTCCACGATGCCGCGGTCGATGGCGGGGTCGTAGCCGAGGTCGTCGGCGTTGACGATGAGCGCGCGCCGGATCATGCGGCCTGCGCGGTGGGGCCGGGCACGCGCGGGAGGTCCACCGTGAAGGTGGTCCCCGCCCCCGGCGTGCTCTCGAGGCGGATGGCGCCGCCGTGCGCCTCGACGATCTGCCGGCTGATGTAGAGCCCCAGCCCCAGCCCGCCGAAGTTGGTGGACGAGACGGCGCGCTCGAACCGGTCGAAGACCCGCAGCTGGTGCTCGGCGGGGATCCCGATGCCCTGGTCGGCGACCGACAGGTGGGCCAGCTCGGGCTCCGAGGTGACGCGGACCAGCACCGGCTTCCCCTGCCCGAACTTGATGGCGTTCGCGAGCAGGTTCGTGAACACCTGCTCGATCCGGAGCCGATCCCATTGCCCCACCGCCGGCGCCGCGGCGTCGAGCCGCACGGCGCAGCCGGCGCCGCGGATCTGCTCCCGCAGGTTCGCGAGCGTCTCGGCGGCGAGCTCGGCGAGGTCCACCTCCTCGAGCTTGAGCTCGAGCCTCCCGAGCCGCATGCGCGAGACGTCGAGCAGCTCGTTCACCAGCACCGCGATGCGCCGGCACTGCTTCTCGAGGCCGTCCACCTTCCCGGCGAGCAGGGCGGGGAGCGTGGTGACGGAGCGCTCGGCGGCGCGCTGGAGCATCTGGAGCTGGAGCTGGAGCGCGGTCACCGGGGTGCGCAGCTCGTGGGAGGCGATGGAGAGGAACTCGTCCCGCTCGCGCACCTCCGCCTGCGCCTTCCGGTAGAGCAGGGCCCGGGTCTCGATGGCCTTGCGCTCGGTGACGTCGCGGACCGCGGCCACCGCGTAGACCTCGTCGCCGTCCCTCATCGGGCAGAGCGAGATCTCGGCCGGGAACTCCTCGCCGTTCTTCTTGAGGCCGAACAGGTCGAGCCCGAGCCCCATGGGCCGGCGCCGGGGGACCGCGTGATACCCCTCGCGGTGCAGGTGGTGGCTCTCGCGGAAGCGCGCCGGCAGGAGCAGCTCGACCGGCTGTCCGAGGAGCTCCTCGCGCCGGTACCCGAAGAGCTGCTCGGTCACCGCGTTCACCCAGGCGATGCGCCCGTCGCGGTGAGCGATGACCATCGCGTCCGGCACGGACTCGAGCAGCGAGAAGTCCATGGTTGACGAATGTAACGGGGGGAGCTCGGAGGGAACCGAAAACTCGACCGGGATGGCTCCTTGGGAGGGGGCGGTGCTACCGGATCGGGGACTCGAAGTCGTAGATCGACTCGAGCTTCACGTTCCGGTAGCGCTCGAGCTTGAAGGCCATCCGGGAGAGCAGGGCCAGGAACGCCGGCACGTCCACCGGCTTGCCTTCCTTGGCCGCGACCTTCTTGAGCCGCTTCACCTCGGCGAGCACGCGCTTTCGCGCTCCCTGGGGATGGTAGATGAAGGATCCGGAGAAGACGAGCTTGCCCTCGAACGGCAGCAGCCGGGCCTCGATGAGGTCGCCCTTCTCGAGCCCGACCAGCTGGCGGCGCTCGCTCACGTCGTAGTCCCCGCCCCCGAAGATCTCGCGCAGCCGGATCTCGCCCGGTTGCATCCGCCGCACCTCGAAGACGGCGTGCACGTTGCGGGCGAGGTCGCGGTAGGCGGCCAGCCCCTCGGGCGAGAGCAGCGCGCCCTGGGAGCCGATGAAGCGCTCGATGGTGCGCTCCTCCCCGCCCTCGGGGCGAAAGTCGTAGAGGTAGGCGTCGAGCATGCCGTTCATCCGGCTCTCGAAGCTCTTGTCCTCCTCGTGCGGCTCGCCGTAGCGGCCGAAGTACTGCGCGCGCGACTCGAGGAGCCAGCTCCGCCGCGGCTCGGCGGTGGCCCAGGCGAGGAGCTTCTCCTGAAGCTCCGGGAGGCTCATCGCGCCTGCTCCATCATCCCCACGAAGCGCCGGAAGAGCGCCCGCGCGTCGTGCGGGCCGGGCGAGGCCTCGGGGTGGTACTGCACGCTGAAGGCCGGCGCGTCGAGCACCTCGATGCCCTCCACCGTGCCGTCGTTCAGGTTCACGTGGGTGACGCGGGCGCGCTTGCCGAGCGCCTTGTCGTCCACCGCGAAGCCGTGGTTCTGGCAGGTGATGTCCACCTTGCCGGTGGCGAGGTCCTTCACCGGCTGGTTGGCGCCCCGGTGGCCGAACTTGAGCTTGTAGGTCCGGGCGCCCACCGCGAGGGAGAGGATCTGGTGGCCGAGGCAGATGCCGAACACCGGCACCTTGCCGAGCAGGCTCGCGACCGTCCCCTGCGCGCCCTTCACCGCGGCCGGATCTCCGGGGCCGTTGGTGAGGAAGACGCCGTGGGGGCGGAGCGCCAGCGTCTCCTCGGCGCTGGTCCCGCTCGGCACGACGGTGACCTTGCAGCCCTGCTCCGCGAGCAGCCGCAGCATGGCGCGCTTGAGCCCCCAGTCGTAGGCCACGACGTGGAACCGGGGGGCCTTGAGCCGGCCGTGGCCGTCGAAGGAGTCGGCGCCGGTCTCGCTCCAGACGTACTTCTCGCGCGTGGAGATCCGGGTGGCGAGGTCCTGGCCCTCCATCCCCGGCAGGCCGCGGGCGCGCTCGACGAGCGCGGCCGGGCTCCCCTCGGTCGAGATGACGCCCATCTGGGCGCCGGCGGTCCGCAGGTGCTTCGTGAGCCGGCGGGTGTCGATGCCGTGGATCCCGACGATCCCGTGCCGCTCGAGGTACGCGGCCATCGACTCCCGCGCGCGCCAGCTCGAGGGGAACTCGGCGTAGTGGCGGACGATGAAGCCGGTGGCGTGCGGCTTCGCCGACTCCTCGTCGGCCGGGTTGAGCCCGTAGTTCCCCTGCTCCGGGTAGGTCATGCAGATCATCTGCCCGACGTAGGAGGGGTCGGTGAGGATCTCCTGGTACCCGGTCATGGAGGTGTTGAAGACCACCTCGCCCGTGCCCTCGCCGGCGGCGCCGAAGGCGCGCCCCTCGAACACGGCCCCGTCCGCCAGCGCGAGGATGGCGCGCTTCACCGCTCCCCCCGGGCGAGCTCGTACACCAGGTTTCCGCCCACCAGCGCGTGGGTGCAGCGACCGATCATCGACGTTCCCTTCCATGGCGTGTTGCGGCTCTTCGAGTGCAGGCGCTCCGGATCGCAGCGCCACTCCGCTCCCGGATCGAGGATGGCCACGTCGGCCGGCGCTCCGGCGGCCAGCGTCCCCCCCGGCAGGCCGAAGATGCGCGCGGGGGCGGCGGTGAGGGCCTCGATCAGGCGCCGCTCCGTCAGCTTGCCCGCGCGGACCAGCGCGAGGCAGACGGGGAACGCCGTCTCGAGCCCGATGATTCCGTTGAGGGCCTGGTCGAACTCGAGCGCCTTCTCCACCGCGGTGTGGGGCGCGTGGTCGGTGGCGATGCAGTCGATGGTCCCGTCGGCCAGCGCCGCCTGCACGGCGGCGCGGTCGGCCTCCGAGCGGAGGGGCGGCGCCATCTTGAAGTCGGTGTCGTAGCCGGAGCGGGCCACGTCGTCGTCGGTGAGGGCGAGGTGGTGGGGCGCGACCTCGGCGGTCACCCGCAGGCCACGCGCCTTGGCGTCGCGCACCGCCCGCACCGCGCCGGCCGTGGACAGGTGGCAGACGTGCAGCCGCCCGCCGGTCAGCTCGGCCAGGGCCACGTCGCGGCTGACCATGACCTCCTCGGCCTGGGCCGGGTTCCCCTTGAGGCCGAGCCGGGTGGCCGCGGGCCCCTCGTTCATGACCCCCTTGCCGACCAGCTGGAGGTCCTCCTCGTGGACCGCGAGCGGCGCGCCGAAGGTCCGGGCGTACTCGAGCGCCCGGCGCATCAGGCCGGAGGAGGAGACGGGCTTGCCGTCGTCGGAGAAGGCCACGCAGCCGGCCTGGAAGAGCTCGCCCATCTCGGCCAGCTCCTCCCCCTTCTGTCCCTTGCTGATGCAGCCCACCGGGTAGACGCGCGCCAGCCCGGCCCGGGCCGCGCGGTCGAGGACGAGCTGGGTCACCGCCACCGAGTCGTTGGGCGGGACGGTGTTCGGCATGGCGAGCACCGAGGTGAAGCCGCCCGCCACCGCCGCGCGGGCGCCGGTCTCGACGGTCTCCTTGTACTCCTGGCCGGGCTCGCGCAGGTGCACGTGCGCGTCGATGAAGCCGGGCGTCACCCACCGGCCCCGCGCGTCGATGGCCCGGGCGTCGCGCGGCCGCTCGACGCGCTCGGCCACCTCGGCCACGCGCCCGCCGCGCAGCACCACCGTGCGCGCCGCGTCGAGCCCGCTCGCCGGGTCGATGACCCGCCCGCCTTCGATGAAGACCACCTCGCTCGCCTCGCTCATGAACGCGCTCCGCCCGCGGGGTGCACCTCGGGGCTGCCGCCCGCGAGGAGATAGAGGATGGCCATGCGCACCGCGACCCCGTTCTGCACCTGGTCGAGGATGAGGCTGCGGGGGCCGTCCGCGACCTCCGGCGAGAGCTCGACGCCGCGGTTGATGGGGCCCGGGTGCAGGATGACGCACTCCGGCTTGAGCCACTCCGCGGCCTTGCGCGCGTTGAGGCCCCAGAGCCGGGAGTACTCGCGGGTGCCCGGGATGAGCGGGTCGCCGATGCGCTCGTGCTGGATCCGGAGCATCACCACCGCGTCGGCCCCCTCGACCGCCTCGCGCAGGTCGTGGTGGACGGTGCAGCCGCCGATCCGCTCGATGCCGATCGGCATCATGGTGGGCGGCCCGCAGAGGCGCATCTTCGCGCCGAGCTTGGGCATGGAGTGGAGGTCCGAGCGGGCCACGCGCGAGTGGCTGATGTCCCCGACCACGGCGATGGTCTTGCCCTCGAGCGTCCCGAGCTTCTCGCGAAGCGTGAAGCAGTCGAGGAGCCCCTGGCTCGGGTGCTCGTGGGCGCCGTCGCCGGCGCTCACCACCGCGCAGCCGACGTGGTCGGCGACGAGCCGCGGAGCGCCGCCGCACGGGTGCCGGATGACGAGCACGTCGGGGCGCATCGCCTCGAGGTTCCTGGCGGTGTCCACGAGCGTCTCGCCCTTGGTCACCGAGGAGGAGCTGGCCGTCCAGTTGACGGCGTCGGCCGACAGGACCTTGGAGGCGATCTCGAAGGAGGAGCGGGTGCGGGTGGAGGCCTCGAAGAAGAGGTTCACCACCAGCTTGCCGCGCAGGCTCGGGACCTTCTTGAGCGGGCGCGACAGCACCTCCTTCATGGAGGTGGCGAGGTCCAGGACCTGGAGGATCTCCTCCCGCGAGAGCTCCTCCAGGCCGGTGAGATGCCGGTGCGTTCCGATCACGCGTGCCCCCTGGGCTGGATGACCACGGCGTCCGTCGGCGCGCCGCCCTCGACGAGCCGGACCTCGACGTCCTCTCCGGCCGGCACCCGCACGGTGGCGCCGGCGAAGTCGGCGGCGATGGGCAGCTCGCGGCCGCCGCGGTCCACCAGCACCGCCAGCCAGACCCGCCGCGGCCGGCCGAAGTCCACGATCTCGTCGAGCGCGGCCCGGATGGTGCGGCCGGTGTACAGGACGTCGTCCACGAGGAGGATGTCCTTGCCCTCGACGGGGAAGCGGATCTCGGTGGGCCCCACCACCGGCGCCGCGCCGGAGCGGGAGAGGTCGTCGCGGTAGAGCGCGATGTCGAGCGTGCCGAGCGGCGGCTCCTTGCCGAGCAGGCTCGCCAGCTGCGCCTGCAGCCGCCTGGCGAGGTGCACGCCGCCGCGCCGGATGCCGACGATGGCGAGGTCGCCCCCGTTCTCCTGGGCGCGCTCGGCGATCTCGTGGGCGATGCGGTCCATCGCCCGGTGAATGGCTTCGGAGTCCATGCTCACCGCTCCCTCCCCCCCCAGTCCGCGCGGGAGACGTCGAGTTGCAGGTCCACCTCGAAGTGCCGGTCGAAAAAGCGATCCTTGAGCCACGGCAGCGGGACGTGCCGGTCGTACTGGAAGGCCACGTGGAGCACCGGGGCCTCCGCGGTGCCGCCGCGCTCCCAGACCAGGTCCGCGGGCTGCACGTCGACGGCGGGGCGCAGGATGGGGGTGCCGTCCGGCGCCACGCCGGGGTCCCGGTCGAGCGAGGCGAGGTCGCGCAGCAGGCCGGCCTTCAGCGACTCCTCGTCGGGGTTCTTGATGGAGCGGTTGGCGTAGTCCTTCACCACCTGCTTGGCCTCGAGCTGGGTCCAGTAGATGGGACCGGCGACCCAGGCGCCGTAACCGCCGGCCGCAATCGCGAGCACGAGCATGACGGTCACCCAGGTGATCTCGCCACGCTGGTTCGGGAAGCCGGGGAGCTCCCGGCGCTTGGCCTTCATCGAAGACAGCGTTGTAGCGCTACTCGATCCGTTTGAAAAGGCGCTCGATGCGCACGCCCTCGTCGCCGGTGGGCCAGAGCCCTCCCCGCCCCCAGCTCCACCACACGAGCGAGGCCCGGCCCTTCACGTTGTCGAGCGGGACCTCCCAGCCGCCGTCGCTCCGGCTGTCGGCGGACCGGTCGCGGTTGTCGCCCATCACGAACAGGTGGCCGGCCTTCACCGGCGGGAACGGGCCCTCCCGCTCCCCCTTCCGCCCGCGCCGGCACTGGAGCACCTCGTGCTCGAGCGGCGCGGGGGTCCCCGGGACGGCGGCGCCGGCGAGGCTGGCCCTCCCCGCCGGCGGGAACGGATCGCGCGCGAGCGCCTCCCGGAAGGCGAGGCAGGTGTCGGACCACCAGCTGCCGGTCTGCTCGCTCTGCTCGTCGTAGGTGAGGTCGCCCTCCGGCGTGCGCGGCTGGGCGACGCCGTTCACGTAGAGGATCTGGTCCCGGAGCTCGATCACGTCGCCGGGCAGCCCCACCACGCGCTTGATGAAGTCCTTGCCCGGCTCGCGGGGGTTGGCGAAGACGATGACGTCGCCGCGACGCGGCGGCGCCGACCGGAGCACCACCCGGTCCACGAAGGGCAGCCGCAGCCCGTAGGCGAGCTTGGAGACGAAGATGTGGTCGCCGACGAGCAGCGTCGGGACCATGGACCCCGACGGGATCTGGAAGGCCTCGACCACGAAGGTGCGCAGCAGCAGGGCCACCACCACCGCGATCCCGATCGACTCGAGGTACTCGCGCAGCAGCCCCTTCTGCGTGAAGGAGAGGTGAAGCTCCCAGAGCCGGGAGAGCGCCGAGCGCGCCTCCTCCAGCCGGTCGGCGTCCCCCGCTCGCAGCGCCGCCTCCAGCCCGAGGGCCCCGTCCTGCAGCGCCACCCGGACCTCGGGGGCGAGCCGCTTGCGGTGTCGCCAGCTCTGGCGCCGCACCTCCTGCAGCAGCCGACGAGACTCCCGCCGGGCGCGGCGGGACGGCGGGCGGGCGGCGGGCGCGACGGCCGGCACGCGCGCGCTACTCCTCCACCTTCAGCACCGCCAGGAAGGCCGACTGCGGGATCTCCACCGAGCCCACCTGCTTCATGCGCTTCTTTCCCTCCTTCTGCTTCTCGAGGAGCTTGCGCTTGCGGCTGATGTCGCCGCCGTAGCACTTGGCGATGACGTTCTTGCGGAAGGCCTTGATGGTCTCGCGGGCGATGATCTTGGCGCCGATGGCGGCCTGGATGGCCACCTCGTACATCTGCTTCGGGATCTCCTCGCGCAGCTTCTGGCAGAGGTCGCGGCCGCGGTGGTAGGCCCGCTCGCGGTGCACGATCACGCTGAGCGCGTCCACCGGCTCGCCGTTGATGAGGATGTCGAGCTTCACCAGGTCGGCCTCCTCGTAGCCCTTGAGCTCGTAGTCGAGGCTGGCGTAGCCGCGGGAGACGCTCTTCAGCTTGTCGAAGAAGTCGAAGACCACCTCGGCGAGCGGGATGTCGTAGGTGATCTGCACCCGCTTCGTGCCGATGTACTTGAGGTCGCGCTGCACGCCGCGCCGGTCCTGGCAGAGCTTCAGGATCTGCCCCACGTCGTCGGTGCGGGCGTGGATGTGGCAGGTGAGGTGCGGCTCCTCGAGCTTGGCGATCTTCTGTACCGGCGGCAGCTTGGCCGGGTTGTCGATCTCGATCACCTGCCCCTGGGTGTCGGTCACCCGGTACACCACCGAGGGGGCGGTGGTGATGAGCGACAGGCCGTACTCGCGCTCGAGCCGCTCCTGCACGATCTCCATGTGGAGCAGCCCGAGGTAGCCGCATCGGAAGCCGAAGCCGAGCGCCTGCGAGGTCTCCGGCTCGTAGGTGAAGGCGGAGTCGTTGAGCGCCAGCTTCTCAAGCGCGTCGCGCAGCTGGTCGTAGTCCTTGGCCTCGATCGGAAAGACGCCCGAGAAGACCATGGGCTTCACGACCTTGAAGCCCGGGAACGGCTCCGACACCGGCCGGTCCGCCTCGGTGATGGTGTCGCCCACCTTGGCCTCGTGGACCTCCTTCACGTTGGCGACGAGGATGCCCACCTCGCCGGCCACGAGGCTCTGCACCGGGCGCGAGAAGGGGGCGAAGACCCCGAGCTCCTGGACCTCGTAATCCTTCTTCGTGGACCAGAAGAGGATCTTCTGCTTCGGGGAGAGGGTCCCCTCGAAGACCCGCACCAGCATCACCACCCCCCGGTAGCTGTCGTACCAGGAGTCGAAGATGATGGCCTTGAGCGGCGCGGCCGGGTCGCCCTCGGGAGGGGGGACCTTCGTCACCACCTGCTCGAGGATCTCGTGGATGCCGATCCCCTCCTTGGCCGAGCAGGGCACGGCCTCGGAGGCGTCGAGGCCGATGACGTCCTCGATCTCCCGGCGCACGCCCTCGACGTCGGCCGAGGGGAGGTCGATCTTGTTGATGACCGGGACGATCTCGAGGTCGTGGTCGAGGGCCTGGTAGACGTTCGCCAGGGTCTGGGCCTCGACCCCCTGGCTCGCGTCCACCACCAGCACCGCCCCCTCGCAGGCCGAGAGCGAGCGCGACACCTCGTAGGCGAAGTCCACGTGGCCGGGGGTGTCGATGAGGTTCAGCTGGTAGGTCTTGCCGTCGTCGGCCCGGTAGCTCATCCGGACCGTCTGGGCCTTGATGGTGATCCCCCGCTCCCGCTCCAGGTCCATGTTGTCGAGGAACTGGGCCTTTTCCTCCCGGGCGCTGAGGGTCCCGGTCTCTCCCAGGAGCCGGTCGGCGAGGGTCGACTTCCCGTGATCGATGTGGGCGATGATCGAGAAGTTGCGGATGTGCTTGTTGGCTTCGGACACGGGGGATGGGCTTTTAACACGAGCACTTGCGCCGCGCGGAGTTTTCCTGGCCGGCGCCCGGTCGCCCGTTCGGCGCCCAGGGTGGGTCAACGCCACCGATGTCAAGGCGCCATTTCGCCCGTGCGGAAGCCCCGGAAAAGACAGCATATTGTGTGTGAACCCGGATAAGACCACAACATGTTGTGGTCGATCCTTGACTCCACCTCGACCCTTGCTACACTTCGTCTCCACGCGACGGCCTGGTCGGTTGGCCGCCGGGGGTGAGCGGCGCGGAGGCGGAGTGGGATGTCAGGGTGGTGCGATATGGATGCGCGGAGCCGCGGGACACCGGGGGAGATTTCTTCAACTTTGACGCGGTAATGGCGCTCCGACTCGCCGATGGGCGGGCCGGGGTGGGACCTTTCGTCCGCAGCGCGGACTGACGGTGATCGGGGCGTTGCGCCCCGGAGAGTCGAGGGAACGGATGATGGAACGGGAGAGCATCACCGGCACGAAGAGGCCGCGCGGCGGCCGGCGCGCCAGCAAGGGGCTCGTCATCGAGCGGTACTTCACCACGGTCGGGGTCGAGCCGGCCGAGGAGATGGCGTGGGAGACTCGCACCGCCGGCATCACCGGCGAGGGCGGAAAGATGGTGTTCGAGCAGAAGGACGTCGAGGTCCCGAAGAACTGGTCGGCGCTCGCCACCAACGTGGTCGCGTCGAAGTACTTCCGGGGGGCTCTCGGCTCGCCCAAGCGCGAGCACTCGGTGCGCCAACTCGTCGGCCGGGTGGTGAAGGCCATCGGCGCCTGGGGCCGGAAGGACGGCTACTTCGCCTCCGAGGCCGACGCGGCCACCTTCGAGGCCGAGCTCTCCCACCTGCTGCTCCGGCAGAAGATGAGCTTCAACTCCCCCGTCTGGTTCAACGTCGGCGTGGAGGAGCACCCCCAGTGCTCCGCCTGCTTCATCAACGCCGTCAGCGACTCGATGGACTCGATCCTGAAGCTCGCCCACACCGAGGGCATGCTCTTCAAGTACGGGTCGGGCGCCGGCTCCAACCTCTCCAAGATCCGCTCCAGCAAGGAGATGCTCTCGGGCGGCGGCGAGGCCTCCGGTCCGGTCTCCTTCATGCGCGGGTTCGATGCCTTCGCGGGGGTCATCAAGTCGGGCGGCAAGACCCGGCGCGCGGCCAAGATGGTGATCCTCGACGCCGATCACCCGGACATCGAGGAGTTCGTCTCCTGCAAGGCCGAGGAGGAGAAGAAGGCCTGGGCGCTCATCGACGCGGGCTACGACGGCGGCTTCAACGTCCGCGGCGGGG
Source organism: Myxococcales bacterium (assembly GCA_021782135.1). Classification (GTDB taxonomy): domain Bacteria; phylum Myxococcota; class Myxococcia; order Myxococcales; family Anaeromyxobacteraceae; genus Anaeromyxobacter_B. The sequence continues at coordinate 17,675 of JAJXVM010000022.1, forward strand.
CTTACGACTCGGTCTTCTTCCAGAACGCCAACCACTCGGTTCGCGTGACCGACGACTTCATGCGCGCCGTCCTGAACGACGCCGAGTGGGCGCTCACCGCCCGCACCGACGGCAAGGTGCTCGAGAAGGTCAAGGCGCGCGCGCTCATGAACCGGATCACCGAGGCCGCCTGGCTCTGCGGCGACCCGGGCGTGCAGTTCGACACCACCATCAACGCCTGGCACACCTGCCCGGCGACCGACCGGATCAACGCCTCCAATCCGTGCTCGGAGTACATGTTCCTCGACGACAGCGCCTGCAACCTCGCGTCGTTGAACCTCATGCACTTCCGCTCCATCGACGGGGGGTTCGACGCCGACTCGTTCCGGCGGGCGGTGGACCTCACCATCCTGGCGCAGGAGATCCTGGTCTCGAACGCCCGCTACCCGACCGAGGCGATCGGCAAGAACAGCGAGGCCTTCCGCCCGCTGGGGCTCGGCTACGCCAACCTCGGCGCCTTCCTCATGGCGAGCGGCCTCCCCTACGACAGCGAGGCCGGGCGCGCTTGCGCGGCGGCCATCACCGCCCTCATGACCGGCGAAGCGTACGCCATGAGCGCGCGCATCGCCGGCCACGAGGGGCCGTTCGCCGGGTTCGCCGCGAACCGCGAGCCATGCCTCGCGGTGCTGCGCAAGCACCAGGCGGCGCTGGACGCGGTCGATCAGCGGCTCGCCCCGGCCGACGTGCTCGCCGCGGCCCGGGACGCGTGGGCGGAGGCGGTCCAGCTCGGCCAGCGGAACGGCATCCGCAACGCCCAGGTCTCCGTGCTCGCGCCCACCGGCACCATCGGGTTCATGATGGACTGCGACACCACCGGCATCGAGCCCGACATCGCGCTCGTGAAGTACAAGAAGCTGGTCGGCGGCGGCGTGCTCAAGATCGTGAACAACACCGTCCCGCTCGCGCTGCAGAAGCTCGGCTACTCCAGCCAGGAGATCGGCTCGATCCTCCAGTTCATCGACGAGATGGAGACCATCGAGGGGGCGCCCGGCATCCGCCCCGAGCACCTCGCGGTCTTCGACTGCGCCTTCAAGCCGCGCAACGGCAGTCGCACCATCCACTACAAGGGCCACATCCGGATGATGGGCGCGGTGCAGCCCTTCCTCTCGGGGGCCATCTCGAAGACGGTCAACATGCCCTCGGACGCCACGGCGCCCGACATCGAGCAGGCGTACGTGGAGGCCTGGCGGCTCGGGCTCAAGGCGATCGCGGTGTACCGCGACGGCTGCAAGCGCAGCCAGCCGCTCAACTCGGGCAAGGACAAGGAGAAGGAGGCGGTGGTCGCCGCGTCGGAGTCGCAGGGAGTGGCGGAGCGGCTGGAGCGGCTCGCTCGCCGGCGCCTCCCGGACGAGCGGCACGCCATCACCCACAAGTTCTCGATCGGCGGCCACGAGGGGTACATGACCGTCGGCATGTACGAGGACGGCTCGCCGGGTGAGCTCTTCGTGGTGATGGCCAAGGAGGGGTCGGTGGTGTCCGGTCTCATGGACAGCTTCGCCACCTCCGTCTCGATGGCGCTCCAGTACGGCGTGCCCCTGCACGTGCTGTGCGACAAGTTCAGCCACACCCGCTTCGAGCCGTCGGGCTTCACCGGCAACCCGGAGATCCCGATCGCCAAGTCGATCACCGACTACATCTTCCGCTGGCTGGCGCTGAAGTTCCTCCCCAGCGAGGGCGGGGCCACCGTCAACAACCTCCCCCCGGGCGCCTCTCCCGCGGCCCGCAAGCTGCCCGCTTCGACGCGGACGGTGGAGGCCCAGACGGCGGAAGCCGACCCCCGAACGTATTCCGGCGACACCGACGCGCCGGCCTGCCCCACCTGCGGCAGCATCACCGTCCGCAACGGGGCCTGCTACAAGTGCGTGAACTGCGGCAGCACCACCGGCTGCTCCTAGGCCTCCGCGCAGCTCGCGCTCACGCTCCGCCGCGCCGCCCCGCGCGAGGGTCCCCGACCCTCCCCGGCCGCGGCGGGGCCCTCCGGTCGCTTCCGAGCCACCGGCTTCCCGGCGCCGTCCGGACATGAAGTCCCTCCTGACGGGAGCGTTCGCCACCGCGCGGGCGCTCCCGTTCCCGTTCGGGAGGCCCGACGGGTGCCCGCTTGCGCGCTCGACCGCCGCTCCCGACTTTTGGGACGCGGCCCGCGGGGCCGCGGAGGGAAGGACCATGCAGCGCTCCCGGTTGAGCCTCGTCCTCCTGGTGCTGCCGGTGCTCGCCGGCTGCCACTCGTTCCAGACCGTCGGCTGGCCGTCGGGGATCGCCGACGGCAGCCCGCCGCCGCAGGACTTCCTGGCGGAGGGGTACCGCATCTGGCAGGACGGCCAGGGCTGGCACCTGCGAACCCGGTCCGACCTGCCCCGCCGCTTCCAGGGGCTGGTGGACGCGGGCTGGGGACAGGTGACCGACTTCCGGCCGGTGGGCGACGTCGGCCAGGTGCAGACCACGCCGACCAGCTTCGCGTTCGACTTCCAGACGGACGCGAGCGGCGAGCGCGGCTTCGACTGGCGCGCGACCAACGGCTGCAACCGCTTCGAGGTCTACATCGACGGCGACGCGCGCCCGCTTCGCGTGCTGCTCCCCGAGGGCGACAGCCCCGCGCGCATCCCGTTCGCGCTCTGCGGCGGGTGAGCCGGGCGCGGGGCGCGTCAGCGGAAGTCGCGGGCCTGGGGCGGCACCGCCGGGGCGAGCGCCAGCGGCTCGAGGGCGCGCACCTTCACGTTCACCACCCTGCCGTTCCGCTCCGCCCGGCCGCGCGCGAGCACGAACGGCTCGCCGCGCACCACCGCCCGGAATCGCTCGTAGACGTCCGGCATCACCACCAGGTTGGCGATGCCCGTCTCGTCCTCCAGGCTCACGAAGGTGAGGCCGCTCGCGGTCACGGGGCGCTGGCGCACGATGACCAGCCCCGCCACCTCCACCGCCGCGCCGCCGGGCACCCGCAGCAGCTCCTGCGCCGTGCGCACGCCCCGGCGCGCCAGCGCGGGGCGCAGGAACGAGACCGGGTGGGCCCGCGCCGAGAGGCCGAGCCGGGCGTAGTCGGCGGCCACCTCCTCGGCGGCGCTGGCGGGGGCGAGGTGGGCCGGCTCTTCCGCGGGCGCCCTGCCGTCGAGGAGCCCGCCGCCGGCCCCGTCCACCGCGAGGGACCGCC
>JAJXVM010000287.1 GCA_021782135.1 Myxococcales bacterium
GTCGCCGCGGGGGCTCCAGCTCGGGTGACGGCCGCGGGCGGGGCCGCGGGGCGCCTCGAGCCCGCCGCTCCGGCGGAGGAGGCGCAGGCTGCCGTCCGCGGCGGCGAAGGCGAGCCGCTCGCCGTCCGGGGCCCAGCTGGCGTCGGCGGTCCAGAGCCCGACCGTCGCGCTGGCGCGCTCGGCGGGCGCGGGATCGAACGGGTCCACCGCGAGCAGCCGGAGCTCCGGCTCGAAGAGCGGGGGCTTGTGGAAGACCGGCAGGAGCAGCTCGCCGTCGATGGGGTTGGGCGCGGCGGCCATCCAGCCGGAGGTCGCGTCCACCGAGGGATCGCGCGTGGGCAGCGTGTCGTCGCGCTCGTAGAGCGTGGTCGCCTTCCCGTCCGTCACCCGCAGCAGCACCAGCTTCAGCTCGGTCCCGAACGACACCACCTCCCGGCGCGCGGTGACGCCCAGCCAGGAGGGGCCGCTCCCGAGCCATCGCGCCGAGGCGAGGTCCGGGTCGGCGAAGAGCTCCCGGCGCGCGCCGCGATCGGGCGCGACGGCCACCGCGCGGGCGCCCGCGCCGGTGCGCTCCACCAGCAGGAGCTCCGCCGCCGGCGCCCAGTCCACCGTGAGGACGGGCGGTCCGGAGAGCAGGCGCTGATCGCCCCGCTCGACGTCCAGCACCAGGACGCCGTCCGCGCGGGCCAGGGCCAGCCGCTTGCCGTCCGGGGACCAGGCCAGCCGTCCGGGGCCCGGCGGCGGAGCCTCGTCGAGGCGGGCCAGGACGGACGAGCCCGCGGCGGGACCCTTGCCGGCGCAGGCCAGGCAGGCGATCAGCAGCAGCAGGGGGGGACGCGGGGTCCGGGCCCGGACCTGGGGAGAGCGCGGAAGGTTCACGGAGCCCGCATGCTAGCAGCGCCCCGGGGGGGCCGGCCAGCCGGGCGCCCGCGGGCGGCCGCTCGCCCGTCCGCTCCTCGCTCCGCGCGTTGCGAGGCGCTCCGCCGGGCCTTACGTCCATCGGCGGAGGCGGGAGACATGGCGAGGGCGGCGGTCGAGGCCCGGAGGCTCGGGCAGAGCATCTGGGAGGATCACATCCAGCGCTCGGAGATCACCTCCGGAGAGCTGGCGCGGCGGATCGAGCACGAGGGGCTCGGCGGCCTCACCTCGAACCCGACCCTCTTCGCGGAGGCCATCGAGCACGGCAGCGAGTACGACGCCGACCTGCGCGCCCTGGTCGCGCGCGGCGTCTCCCAGCCGGGCGAGATCTTCGAGCGCCTGGCGCTCGACGACATCCGCGCCGCCGCCCGCGCCTTCGAGCCCCTCTTCCGCCACACCGGCGGGCGCGACGGCTTCGTGAGCTACGAGGTGTCGCCGCACCTCGCGCACGACACCGAGGCCACGGTGCGCGAGGCGCTGCGGCTCTTCGCGGCCATCGGCCGCCCGAACGTCATGATCAAGGTGCCGGGCACCCGCGAGGGCGTGCCGGCCATCTCCCGGCTGGTGGCCGGCGGCGTGAACGTGAACGTGACGCTGCTGTTCGCCATCGACGCCTACGCGGCGGCGGCGGAGGCCTGGCTCACCGGGCTCGAGCGGCGCGCCGAGGCCGAGCGGGAGCTGGGCTCCGTCCACGGGGTCGCCAGCTTCTTCGTCTCTCGCATCGACACGGCCGTGGACCGGCGGCTCTCGGAGCGGCTCGATCAGGTCCGGGACGCGGCGGAGCGGGCGCGGCTCGGGCGGCTGCTGGGGAAGGCCGGGATCGCCAACGCCAAGCTGGCCTACGAGCGCTTCCGGGCCACCCTGGCCTCGCCGCGCTGGCAGGCGCTCGCCGCGCGCGGGGCGACCCCGCAGCGGGTCCTCTGGGCGAGCACCAGCACCAAGGATCCCCGCTACCCCGAGCTGCTGTACGCCGAGTCGCTCATCGGCCCGGACACCGTGGACACCCTCCCCGTGGCCACCCTCCGCGCGTTCCAGGCGCGCGGCCGGGTCCGGGCGACGCTCTCGGAGGGGCTGGAGGAGGCGCGGCAGGCCATGGGCGAGCTGGCCGCGGCCGGCGTCCGGTTCCGGGAGGTCACCGACCAGCTGCTCGCGGAGGGGGTGGAGAAGTTCGCGCGCTCCTACGACGAGCTCCTGGAGGCCATCGGGCGCAAGCGCGACGCGCTCGGCGCGGCGGCCGGCGAGGGCGCCTCGCCGTGAGCGGCCCGCCTCCGGGCCCGGGCGCCCGCCTCGATCAGCTCTGCGTGGACACCATCCGCACCCTCTCCATGGACGCGGTCCAGGCGGCCAGCTCCGGACACCCGGGCACGCCCATGGCGCTCGCGCCGGTGGCCTACTGTCTCTGGCAGCGGTTCCTGCGCTACGACCCGGACGACGCCGCCTGGCCGAACCGGGATCGCTTCGTCCTCTCCAACGGCCACGCCTCGATGCTGCTCTACTCGCTGCTCCACCTCGCCGGGGTGCGGGCGCTCGACGCGGGGGGCCGTCCCACCGGCGATCCGGCGGTCTCGCTCGAGGACATCCGCCACTTCCGGCGGCTCGGGAGCCGCTGCCCGGGCCACCCCGAGCACGGCCTCACCACCGGGGTCGAGGCGACCACCGGCCCGCTCGGGCAGGGCGTGGGGATGAGCGTGGGCCTGGCCCTGGCGGCGCGCTGGCTCTCGGCCCGCTACGACCGGCCCGGCTTCGAGCTGCACGACCACGACGTGTACGCCCTCTGCAGCGACGGCGACCTGATGGAGGGGGTGAGCGGCGAGGCGGCCTCCCTGGCCGGCCACCAGCGCCTGCCGAACCTCTGCTGGATCTACGACGACAACCACATCACCATCGAGGGCGACACCGCGCTCGCCTTCGACGAGGACGTCGCCACCCGGTTCCTGGGCTACGGCTGGAACGTGGTCCGCGTCCGCGACGCCAACGACCTCGCGGAGATCGACGGAGCGCTGCAGGTCTTTCGCCGCACCCTCGACCGGCCCACGCTGGTGATCGTCCGCAGCCACATCGCCTGGGGCGCCCCGCACAAGCAGGACACCGCCGCCGCCCACGGGGAGCCGCTCGGCGAGGACGAGGTGCGGCTCGCGAAGCGGGCCTACGGGTGGCCCGAGGACGCGAGGTTCCTCGTCCCGCCGGAGGTGCCGGCGCGCTTCCAGGACGGGGTGTGGGCGCGCGGGCGGGCCCTGCACCAGGCGTGGCGCGCCCGCCGCGAGGAGTACCGCCGGGCGCACCCGGGGCCCTCGGAGGAGCTCGACCGGATCGAGCGCGGCGAGCTGCCGGCGGGCTGGGACCGCGGCCTGCCCACGTTCGCCCCGGATCCGAAGGGGCTCGCCACCCGCGCCTCCTCCGGCAAGGCGCTCGGCGCGCTGGCGAAGAGCGTCCCGTGGCTGCTCGGCGGGGCGGGCGACCTCGGGCCCTCCACCGCCACCCGGCTCGGCTTCGAGGAAGCGGGCGATCTCGAGCCGGACGACCCGGGGGGAAGGAACCTGCACTACGGCATCCGCGAGCACGCCATGGCGGCGGCGACCAACGGGCTCGCGCTCGGGAGGCTGCGCCCCTTCGCGGCCACCTTCTTCGTCTTCAGCGACTACCTGCGGCCGGCGCTGCGGCTCGGGGCCATGATGCGGCTCCCGGTGATCCACGTCTTCACCCACGACTCGATCGGCCTCGGGGAGGACGGCCCCACCCACCAGCCGGTGGAGCACCTGGCGTCGCTCCGCGCCATGCCGGGGCTGGTGACCATCCGGCCGGCGGACGCCAACGAGGCGGTGGAGGCCTGGCGGGTGGCGCTGCGCCTGGCCGAGCCGGTCGCGCTGGTCCTCACGCGCCAGGCGGTCCCGACCCTCGATCGCGCCCGGTACGCCCCGGCGGCGGGGCTCGCCCGCGGCGGCTACGTCCTCGCGGACTGCGAGGGGACGCCGGAGGTGCTGCTGCTCGGCACCGGAAGCGAGGTGGGGCTGTGCCTCGAGGCCGCGGAGCGGCTGGGGCGGGACGGGGTGCGCGCGCGGGTGGTGAGCCTGCCCTCCTGGGAGCTGTTCGAACGACAGGAGCGGTCCTATCAGGAGGCGGTGCTCCCTCCGTCGGTCCTGGCCCGCGTGGCCGTCGAGCAGGCGTCCCCCCTGGGCTGGGAGCGCTGGGTGGGGCGCGAGGGCGCCGTGGTCGGGATGCGCTCCTTCGGCGCGTCCGCGCCGGCGGCCGAGCTGCGTCGCCACTTCGGGTTCGATCCCGAGCACGTCGTCGCCGCGGCGCGCGATCAGCTGGCCCGGGCGGCGCGGAGGCCGGGGGCGTGAGCGAGCCGGACCTGGCGACGCCGCCGCTCCCGGACCGCGGCCAGGCGATGGCGCGGCGGGCCGCCGAGCTGGTGCGGGACGGCGACGCCGTGGGGCTCGGCACCGGCCGGGCGGCGGCGGCC
>JAJXVM010000288.1 GCA_021782135.1 Myxococcales bacterium
CAGCGCCGCGAGCGCGTTCGAGCCGGCGCCGAGCCCGACGTCGAACAGCACCAGCGGCGCGCCCCCCTCGGCGAGGCGCTGCGCGAGCCGCGCCTGCCGGACGTAGAGCTGCTCCGACTCCGCCACCGGCCCGATCACCGGGTGCATCACCTCGCCCACCGCGCGATCGCGGACCGCGGCCGCCCCGCCGCTCGTCACCACGATCTCGAAGTGGTCCGGCGGCGGCGCGACCGGCACACCCGGCTGGCGCCGCTCGGGGTCGTGCTCGTGCCGGTCGATGGCGGCGAGCGTCTCCTTCATGAAGCCCTCGTACCGGCCCTCCTCGATGGCGGCGCGGATGGCGCGCATCAACTCGAGGTAGTGGTGCAGGTTGTGGACGGCGAGCAGCCGCGGCCCGAGCGGCTCCTTGCACTTCATCAGGTGGTGCAGGTAGCCGCGCGGGTGGGTGCGGCAGGTGGGGCAGGCGCAGGCGGGGTCGAGCGGCTCTTCGGAGAGCCGGTGATCGCCGCGGGTGAGGCGCACCCGGCCGGTGGAGGTGAAGGCGGTGCCCTGCCACGCCATGACGGTGGGGATGACGCAGTCGAACATGTCCACGCCGTGCGCGACCATCTCCAGGATGTCGGGCGGCGTGCCCACGCCCATGAGGTAGCGCGGCCGGTCCTCGGGGAGCAGCTCGGCGGCGCCGGCCACCACCTCCGAACGCTGGGCGCGGGTGTCGCCGACGGCGAGGCCCCCGATGGCGAAGCCGTCGAACGGGTGCTGGGTGAGGAAGCGCGCGGACTCGGTCCGAAGCTCGGGGGAGAGGCCGCCCTGGACGATGGCGAAGAGGGCCTGCTCCGGGTCCTGCCGGGCGGCGAGGCTGCGCAGCGCCCAGCGGTGGGTGCGGTCCATCGCCTCCCGGATGGCGCTCGCCTCGGCCGTGGAGGGCAGGCAGATGTCGAGCACCATCATCACGTCGGAGCCGAGCGCGGTCTGCACCTCGATCGACCGCTCCGGGGAGAGGTGGTGGTAGCGGCAGTCGATGTAGCTCTTGAAGCGCGCGCCCTCCTCGGTGATGGTGCGGTCCTTCGCCAGCGAGAAGATCTGGAACCCGCCGGAGTCGGTGAGGATGGGCCGGTCCCAGGCCATGAAGCGGTGCAGGCCGCCGAAGTGGCGCATCGCCTCCGGCCCGGGCCGGAGCAGCAGGTGGTAGGTGTTGCCGAGGACGATCTCGGCCCCCAGCGCGCGGACGTCCTCGGGCGTGAGCCCGGTCACGGTGGCGCGGGTGCCGACCGGCATGAAGGCCGGGGTCTCCACCCGCCCGTGGCGGGTGGTGAAGGCGCCGCGCCGCGCGCGGGTCCCCGCGTCTCGGGGGCCGGGGTGGAAGCGGAAGGGCATCAGTCCAGGGGAGGGGCGCGGCGAATAGAGCACGGTTCGCGGCGGCCGTCACGCCCCGCCGGAAACTTCGACGCGGCCGCGCGGTCCGTGCTTTGATGGGCTGCCGTGAAGACCAATCTGGTCCGCAAGGTGTTCGGGTTCCTGGCCGTGCTGCTCGTCCTCGCCGCCGCCGGGCTGGCCGTCTACACCTGGGGGACGCTGAACTTCAGCTACTCCAGCGGCGATCGCGTCGGCTACGTGCAGAAGTTCTCGAAGAAGGGATGGATCTGCAAGACCTGGGAGGGCGAGCTGGCCATGGTCACCCTGCCCGGAGCCGTCCCGGAGAAGTTCTACTTCAGCGTCCGCGCGGACGCGACCGCGGACGAGCTGAACCGGCTCCTGGGGCGGCGGGTCAAGCTGCGGTACACGCAGCACCGCGGCCTCCCCACCAGCTGCTTCGCCGAGACCGAGTACTTCGTCGACGACGTGAAGCCGGTGGATTGAGGCGGCCCCCCGCCGCCGCGCGCCGGCTCTCGCCCGGCGCGATCCTGGAACCGCCGGGCCCGAGCGTTCCTTCCTCCCCTGGAAAGGAGGAGGCCGGCCTCCGCGGAGCGGAGCCGGCCTCGAGAAACCGTCGCGGAGAGGTGGGCCTGGCCGGGGCGCGGGCGCCCCGGCCGGCCGCCGGCGCCTAGAGCAGCCCGGGCTTCCCCTGCTTCCAGCGCTCGAACTCGGTGGTGAGCAGGGCGACGTGCTCCTGCTCCTCGGCCGCCAGCTCCTTGTAGAGCTCGCGCGCCGCCGAGCCGGCGGGCGCCTTCTCGACGTTCTCGGTGAAGAACTTCACCGCGCGCTGCTCGAAGAGGATGGCGATCTGGAACAGGCTGGACGCGTCGTCCGGGCGGTGGTCCAGGCCGGCGAAGATGGCCGCGGTGCCGATGCGGAAGCCGGCCGACGGCGGCGGGACCTCCACGTGGTAGCGCCGCTGCAGGGTGGCCATGTGCTCGGACTCCATCCCGGCGAACTTGCCGAAGAGCTCGCGCAGCACCGGGTCGGCGGCCTCCTTGGCGGCCTTGGTGTAGAAGGCCATGCCGCCGAGCTCGATCTCGAAGGCCACGCGCACCGCGTCGAGCGCGGCGCCCTCCACGCTGCGGTCGCCGAGCGGCGCGAGCTTGCCCTCGCCGCAGATCGGGCAGAGGCCGTACGGGAAGGCGAAGCCCTCGCTCACCTTGGCGCACTTCTCACAGCGCCAGGAGAGCTGGGACGAGGCGCAGCAGATGTACTCCTCGTCGCCATCGAGCGGGCGGTGGCACTTGGGGCAGGTGCGGACCGCCTCCTGGAGCGCGCCCGGGGCGGCGACGGCGCCCGCCGGCGGGTCCTTCACCGGGACCGGCGGCTGGAAGGCGGCCGCCTCCTCGGCGGTCACCGGCCAGCTCTTCTTGCCGCTCTTGAGCCAGGCGGCGATGGAGCGGGCGGCGCGCCGGCCGGCGCCCATGGCGAGGATGACGGTGGCGCCGCCGGTCACGATGTCGCCGCCGGCGAAGACGCCGGGGAGGTTGGTGGCCTGGGTGGACTGCGGCTTGCCGTCGTCGGCGGCGATGTTGCCCCACTTGTTCAGCGCGAGGCCGGGGGTGGACTCGGTGACCACCGGGTTCGCCTTGGTGCCGAGCGCCGAGATGACGGTGTCGCACTCCAGGGTGTGGAACTCGCCCGTGCCGATGGGCTTGCGGCGCCCCTTCTCGTCGGGCTCGCCGAGCACCATGCGCTCCACCTTCATGCCGGTGACGGTGCCCTCGGCGTCGGCCAGGACCGCGATCGGCCCGTGGAGGAAGAAGAACTCGATCCCCTCCTCCTTGGCGTGGCGGATCTCCTCGATGCGGGCCGGGGCCTCGGCCTCGGAGCGCCGGTAGACGCAGCGGACCGTCGGAGCGCCGAGCCGCTTGGCGACGCGCAGGCAGTCCATGGCGGTGTTGCCGGCGCCGATCACCACCACGCTCTTGCCGATGCGGATGGGGGTGTCGAGGTACGGGAACTTGTTCCCGCCCATGAGGTTCACGCGGGTGAGGAACTCGTTGGCGCTGTAGACCTGGCCGGCGTTCTCGCCCGGGATGCCGAGGAAGGCCGGGGCGCCGGCGCCGACGCCGAGGAAGACCGCGTCGAAGCCCTTCTCCTGCATGAGCTGGGGCACGGTGAAGGTCTTGCCGATGACCTTGTTGGTCTCGATCTTCACGCCCGCGTCGCGCAGCTGCTTCACCTCGCGCTCGATGATGTCGCGCGGGAGGCGGAAGGACGGGATGCCGTACTGGAGCACGCCGCCCACCACGTGGAGCGCCTCGAAGACGGTCACGTCCGCGCCGTAGCGGAGGAGGTCGGCGGCGGCGGCGAGGCCGGCCGGGCCGGAGCCGCAGATGGCGACCCGCCCGAGCTTGTCCTGGGCCTTGAAGACCGGCGGCGTGGCCTTGGGCAGGTCGGCGTTGTCCCCCACGAAGCGCTCGAGCCGGCCGATGGCCACCGACTCCATCTTCTTGGCGATGATGCACTGCGACTCGCACTGCGTCTCCTGCGGGCAGACGCGGCCGCAGACCGACGGGAAGGCGTTCGACTCGCGGATGACGGCGGCGGCGCCGTCGAGGTCGCGGACGAGGAGGTGCCGGATGAAGCGCGGGATGTCGATCGACACCGGGCAGCCGGCCACGCAGGTGGGCTTCGCGCACTGGATGCAGCGCTCGGCCTCGGTGAGGGCGTCCTGGAGCGAGTAGCCCAGGTTCACCTCCTTGAAGTTCCGGGCGCGCTCCTGCGCGTCGCGCTCCGGCATGTGCACCGCCTTGGGCGCGAGCTCCTTGAGCTTCTTGTAGTTGCGCTTCTCCTCCTCGAAGAGCTGCTTCTCGAGGTTGCAGACGTGCGCGTAGTCCTGGTTGGCGGCCGCCTCCTGCTCCTTGAAGCGGCGCTGGCGGGCCATGAGCTCCTTGAAGTCCACCTTGTGGCCGTCGAAGTCCGGGCCCTCGACGCA
>JAJXVM010000289.1 GCA_021782135.1 Myxococcales bacterium
TCAGCTGTCGCGCGCGATCCGTCGGGACCGACGCTTCGCCATGCCCGGCTTCGGGACCTTCGTCGTGAAGAAGCGGGCCGGCCGGGTGGGGCGCAATCCCAAGACCGGCCAGGAGATCCAGATCGCCCCCACGAAGACGATCGGCTTCAAGCCGGCGCCGGAGTTGAAGAAGTCGCTCTAGGCGGTGAGGCCCGTCCGGGCCCCGTCGCGCTATACTCCATTGGGGCGGGGACGTGGAGGACGCGCATGAGCGGGCTCACCGAGTGGCTGTCGGCCTTCAAGGAGCTGCACGAGAAGGCTCGCAAGCAGCAGCTCTCCGAGGGAGAGCGGGCGACCTACCTCGCCGCCCGCGAGGAGCTCGCCCGGGCGTTGCTCGCCGCGCAGCGGATCTCGGCCCCGGCCGGGCGCTCGCCTCGGCAGGTGCTGCGGATCTCCCGCGCCCTGCAGGTGAACCTCGACTGGTCGATCGGGGCCGATCGGGCTCTGACGCTCGACCTGTCCATCGGCGGCTTCGGGACGCTGCTGGCGAAGCCCCCGCCGGCCGACGAGGACATCTCCTTCGCGCTGCGCGTGCCGGGCGGCGGCGAGCCGGTCCGCGGCAAGGCGCGCGTGGTGGAGGTGAAGGCGCAGCAGGGCAACGCCCGCGTGTCCTTCGCGTTCTCCTCGCTCCCGGAGGCGGAGGTGGAGCGGATCGAGCTGTTCCTGTTCGACGCCGTGCTCGCCCAGCTCGCCGGCTGAGCCGGGCCCGCGGCGCAGCGCGAGGGAGCCGCCGAGCCGGCGGGGGCGGCATGCCCCCGATGAAAAAAAGGGCGGCTCCCGAAGGAGCCGCCCAGTTCCGCGCCGGGTGCACCCGTGCCCGGCGGCGGATCCCGCGAAGCTAGGCCTTCGGCGCCGCCGCCGCCGCCGGCGCCGGCTTGTGCCAGTCGAGGTCCACGTCGAGCTGCACCGTCCAGAGCCAGTCCTGGTGGCCCGGGCCGCGGACACCCGGGCCCTGGAACATCGGGGTGGCGGCGGAGTCGAGGAAGTAGACGGGGCCGGTGAGGATGTCGATGGCCGGGGTGAAGTAGAGCCCGACGCCGCCGCCGACCGCGCCGAAGGCGTTCTTGCCGGTCTGGACGTCGGCCATGAAGTTGATCTTGTTCAGGCCCGTGAGGTTCAGGACCACGTCCGGGCTCGTCCACGCGCCGAGGAACCCGGCCCGGTTCACGTCGCCGGTCGAGCTGCGGAGGAGGTTCCCGTTGAGGCCGTAGTAGGCGCCCACGGTGAGGTTGCCGATCATGGGGAAGGTCTTGCCGACCTCGGCGTGGAGGATGTCGAAGTCGCTCACGTCGGACCGGAAGCCGAGCCCGTAGACGCCGGCCGAGATCCCCGGGAACCAGTCGCCGAACGCGTTCTCCGGGATCCCCAGCTTGCCGTTCAGGTAGAGGTTCGTGCTCTGCAGGCCCGGCATGAAGCTGTCGACGCCGATCTCGCCCTGGAGCTTCTCGAACGGCAGGAAGCCGACCGTGAGGCCGTAGTCGTTCTGGAACGCCTTCTGCTCGGACACGTAGGTGTCGTAGGTGAGGTGCGGCACCAGGTACGGCTGGACGTAGGTCGTGGCGGGCGTCCAGAAGGTGGTGGAGGGGGTCGCGTGGGCGGAGCTCGCGCCGAGGAGGAGCGCGGCGGCGGCGAGCAGCTGGAGGGACTTCTTCATCGGGTGTTTCTCCTGTGGAGGGTGAATCGAGGCGAGGAGGCGCGATTGCAGGCCTCGTGCCCGAGGAGGGAAGTCCCGCGTTTGCAAGGTTTCCCGGCTCGTGGCGAGCGGCCGTGCCCGCCTGCGCGGCAGTGGCTGCCGCGCTCTCGCGCAAGGCCGGCCACGCGCCGGTTGCGGGACGCGCGAGCGCGCGGGAGGGGGGGCGGACGTGAAAAAGGCCCGCCTCCGGGGAGGAGGCGGGCCCGTGGCCTGCTCGCGCGCGAGGCCGGGCGGCTACTTCGCGACCGGCTGCAGCTCCACCTGCGCGACCGGCGCGGGCGCCGGCGCGTGGTGGTGGCCGGCGGTGGATCCCGACTCGAGGTCGCTGCTGATGTAGGCGCGCTCGCCCGACTCGGACATGTCCATGCCGCTCCACTCGTCCTGGTCGTCGGCGCGGAGCGGGGTGATGGCGCCGACGAGCTTGTAGATGCCGAAGGAGAGGACGCCCGACCAGACCATGGTCACCGCCACGCCCATCGCCTGCAGGCCGAGGAGCGCCAGGCTGCCATTGGCGCCATCCGGGTTGACCGCCTTGGTCGCGAAGACGCCGGTGAGGAGGGCCCCGAGGGTGGCGGCCACGCCGTGCACCGCGAAGACGTCGAGGGAGTCGTCGAGGCCGAGTCGCGGGCGGTAGCGCACCGCGGTGAGGGAGGCGAGGGCGGCGAGGACGCCGATGAGGGTGGCGGAGAAGGGGGTCACGTAGCCGGCGGCCGGGGTGATGGCCACCATGCCGGCCACCGCGCCCGAGGCGAGCCCCACGCCCGACATCTTGCCGTGGAACAGGAAGAGCTCGGCGAGGCCCCAGGCCGCCGCCGCCGCCGCCGGCGCGAAGAAGGTGTTCGAGAAGGCGTAGGCGGCGAGGCCGTTGGCGCCGAGCGCGCTGCCGCCGTTGAAGCCCAGCCACCCGAACCAGAGCAGGCCGGCGCCCAGGATCGCGAAGGGGACGTTGTGCGGGAGCACCGTCGGGTGGCGCAGGCCGCGCCGCTTGCCGATCACCATCGCGCCGACCAGGGCCGCCACGGCCGCGTTGATGTGCACCACCGTGCCGCCCGCGAAGTCGAGCACGCCCTTCTGGTGCAGCCAGCCGCCCGGAGCCCAGACCCAGTGCGCCACCGGCGTGTAGACCACCACCGACCAGATGGCGACGAAGAGGACGAAGGCCTTCACGCGGACGCGCTCCACGAGCGCGCCGGAGATGAGGGCCGGGGTGATGACCGCGAACATGGCCTGGAAGAGCATGAAGGCCGCGTGCGGGACCGTGGGGGCGAGGTCCTTCGCCACCTCGCCGCCGACCCCCCGCAGCCCGATCCAGGCGAAGCCGCCGACGAAGCGGTCGAGCGGGCCTCCCGGCGAGAAGGAGAGGCTGTAGCTCACCGCCATCCAGAGCACGCCCACCACCGCCATGCAGACCAGCGACAGGATCATGGTGTGGACGACGTTCTTGGCGCGGACCAGGCCGCCGTAGAAGAAGGCCAGGCCGGGGGTCATGAGCAGCACCAGGCCGGCGCTGATGAGCAGCAGCGCGGTGTCGCCGGTGTCGATCTGACCGGCGGGGGTGGCGAGCGCGAGGGTGGGCAGGGCGGCGCCGAGGGCGCAGAAAACGATCTTGTTCACTTGGCCTCCAGGAGTGCGCCGCGTCCGTGTGCAGGGGCCATGCCCGTTCGTCGGGCACCGGTTTTCGGGCACTTGCGTGCACTTCGGGCAGGCGGCCTGCCTCCACTCCGGGCAGCATCGTGCCCGCGGAGCGAGCACCGGGGATCCCCGGCAGGGAGCCGACGGAGCCCACCCTCGCCCTCGACGGCCGCGGCGGGCGACGATTAAGGTTGAGGGGTCCGCCCTCAGGAGGCTGGTACCGGACGGTCGTTTCGCCGTCCGAGCAGAAAGAAGAAGAGCATGGCGACCGGTGTCGTGAAGTGGTTCAACGATGCGAAGGGGTTCGGGTTCATCACGCAGGACGGCGGGGGCGAGGACGTCTTCTGCCATCACACGGCGATCAACGCCGAGGGCTTCCGGAGCCTGGCCGAGGGGCAGAAGGTGGAGTTCGAGGTGAAGCGCGGCCCGAAGGGGCTCCAGGCCGCCAACGTGCGCGTGATCTCGTAAGCGCGACGCGCCGCGGCGCCGGGCCCGGCTCCTTCATGGGCCGGGCCTTCGTCTATCCGGCGCGGCCGGCCGAGATCCGCTTCTTGCCCCTCGCCGCCTTCGCGACCCGGTGCTTGGCCTTCTTCTTCGCCGGCTTGGCCGGGTGTCCGGGGCTCCCCTTCGCCGGTTTGCCTCCGCGCACCTTCGCCTTCGAGACGTGGTGCCGGGCCGGCACCGGCTTGGCGCCGTTGCGCGGCGCCGCCTTGGGCGGCGGAGGAGCGGGCGGGGGCGGGGGCTCGTAGACGTCGTCGTCGCTGGCGCTCACCAGCGAGGGCGGGGCGCCCTCCACCACCCGGTACGCGGTGCGCTCGAGCTCCTCCTGGCCGGCCGCCTTCTCCGCCCAGGTCCGGGCGGCGGGATCGAGCCCGGCCGCGTCGAGCGTGCGGTAGGCCGCGGTGCGGTCCCCGGCGCGCGCCTGCAGCGCCGCGAGGTGGACCGCCGCGCGCCCGC
>JAJXVM010000290.1 GCA_021782135.1 Myxococcales bacterium
CGGAGGGCCCCTCGGCGCGCCCGCGGCGGTCCCCGCGCTACGAGCTCGGCTGGCTGCGGGAGGGGGCCCGGCCGCGAGACCTCGCGACCTTGGCGCGCCTGCTCGACGACCTGGTCCGGCGCGGCGACGTGAGCGTGGCGCCGGTGGAGCTGCGGGCGGGGTGACGGTCGCGCGCGGCGGGTGGGTCGGCGTCGGGCCGCCAGGTAAAGGATTGGCGTTCAGATCCGTCCGTTTCCGGGGGGCAGGTCAGTCAGCGGCGCGCCCACCTCCCTCACCAGCCGGGGTCCCTGAGACGGATACGCAGTTCCTCGAGGATGCTGAGGCCGCAAACTCGAGTTCGGCCTGCGGCCGGATGAGTCCGCCGACACCCTCCTCACTCGCTCGGCGGCATCAGCGCAGCCCCGAGGAGCTTCATCATGAAGGCGAGGTCGTGCTCGAAGGCGGCGCGCGCCTCGCCGGGAGGCGACTTGCGCCGGAGCGGCCCGTCGATCCAGAGCATCGCCGCGCCGTGGACGCTGCTCCAGCAGGAAAAGGCGACGGCCTCCGCAGGCGGCCGCCGTCTCGCGGGCCAGCGGGCCAGCACCGCCTCGACGACGCCGACCAGGACGCCGAACGACCGCTGTCCCGCCTCGTCGAGCTCGGGCGGAATGGATCGGAGATCCGAGATCTCGCGCCCGAACATCACCCGGAACCGCCCCGGGTGGGCGATGGCGAAGTGGACGTAGGCCTCGCCGACGCAGCGCAACCGGTCGAGGGGGTTGGTCCCCTGCGCGCGCGCCGCCTCCATCGCTGCCGCGAAGCGATCGAACCCATCGCGCGCGATCTCGAAGAGAAGCGCGGCCTTGTCCGGGAAGTGATGGGCGGGCGCGGCGTGCGAGACGCCGAGCCGGCGGGCGAGGTCCCGGAGCGACAGCGCGGCGACCCCTTCCCGCTCCACCACCGACGCGGCCTTTTCGATGAGCGCCCGGCGCAACTCGCCGTGGTGGTAGCGCCCCTGAGGTTTCCGGGCTGCCCTCCGTGACGCCATTCAGCGACCTTACCAGCGGAACTTGACACCGACAAGCGCGGTGCGCAATCTAGGCGCCGTCAGGTTGCGAAGGAGTTTCATCATGCGGAGCTGCGCGATCCTCGATGCGTCGCCGCAGGAGGGGCCCATCGAGGGCTGGGTCGACGACCTCGCCCTCGGGCTCGGCGCCCGAGGCGTGGCGGTGCGCCGCTTCGTGCTGCGCGGGATGCGCATCCAGCAGTGCACCGGATGCTTCGAGTGCTGGGTGCGGACCCCCGGCCGCTGCCGCCTGCGAGACGACGCAGAGGAGATGGTCCGGGGCGTCATCGCCTCCGACGTGTTCGTCCTGGCCTCACCCATCGTGATGGGCTTCACGGTCGCGCTCGCGCGGCGCGCCGTCGAGCGGCTCCTCCCCCTGCTCCATCCGTTCTTCGACTTCGTGGGCGGCGAGATCCACCACCGCCCGCGCTACCCGCGGCGGCCGGCGCTCGCGCTCGTCCACGACGGCGCTGGTCTGGATGCCGAGGACGAGGGAATCCTCGAACTCCTGCACCAGCGCCTGGCATCGAGCTTTCAGACGAGGCTCGCCTTCGTCGCCTCCACGCGGAGGCCCGTCTCGGAGGCGTGCGATGCGCTTGCTCGTGTGTAACGCGTCGCCGCGCGCGGAGACGAGCAACACCGATCTCCTCCTCGACGCCTTCCTCGGCGCCTTCGCCGCGGCGGGGGGCGAGGTGATCGCTCGGTTCCACCTCGTCCGCCCCGCCCACTTCGCGGAAGCGGTTCGACGTTTCGCCCAGGGCGACGCGGTCCTCCTCGCCGCCCCGCTCTACGTGAACGCGCTCCCCGCCCCGGGCTTCGCCTTCATCGCTGCGCTCGAGCCTTACGTCGGACGCCCGGGGAACCCCGCGCTCCTCTTTCTCCTTCAGTCCGGCTTCCCCGAGGCGCTCCACTCCCGCCCGATCGAGGTTTATCTCGCGAAGCTCGCCCGCCGCCTCGGCGCGCGGTCCCTCGGGACGATCGTCAAGGGGGGCATCGAGGGGATCCGGGCGAGGCCACCCTGGATGCGGCGCGCGATCCTGTCCCCGTTCGCGGAGATGGGGCGCGATCTCGCGAGAACGGGCACGCTCGACTCAGCCAAGCTCGTCCGGCTCGCGCGCCCGGAGCGGCTGCCGTTCGGGCCCATGAGCGCGATTCCCCTCGCCGTCGCCCGCCTGATGTCCGATCGCTGGTGGAACTCGCAGCTCCGCAGGAACGGCGCGCTCGCCGAGAGGGACGCGCGACCTTACCTGGCGCCATGAGGCCGGCGCCTGCCTTGAGCGGCCCGTCCGCGCGGAAATTCACGGCTGAGTACAAGGCCGTGGTGGTGGACCGCAGGATGAGGGCCAACACCTCGAAAGAGCGGGCGCAGTCGCTGCTCAACCAAGGCTTGTTCTACTTCGACTGCCACCTCAACCGGCGCGACGAGCGCGTCCGGCCCCTCATGGCGAAGTTCGATGGACTTCTCCGTCAGCATGCTACGGTCCGTGAAGTCTTCGGCCTCATCTGAATGAGGGGATGGCTCAGATGTCTGACGGGTGCGCCAACTCCGCGGGCCGCTCTTGAGGACGCGGGCGTGGTGCAGCAGGAAGTCGAGCCAAGGTAGCACCTGCGCTCGAGGCAACAGGACGGGGAGATGAAGTTGACGTCAGGCATCGCTACGGCTTGGGGATGTCCACCGTGGTGAACCGGCCCTTCGCCGTCACCACCACCGCCTTGTTGACGAGCGCGTCGCCGGTGGCGAGGAGGCGGTCGATGACCGGCTCGACCCACGCCCACTGCTCTGCCCGGGTGAGCCCGCCCACGGTGCGCAGCACCACCAGCCCGGGGTGCAGCTCCACCGCCCCCGCCAGGTACAGGAAGTCGGCGGCGTTGATGGTGACGACGATCTGGTCGTGGTCGAAGGCGTATCGCCAGACCTCCTGGTCGGAGGCCCCGGTGAGCCCGATGTGGGCCACGTGGACGGCGGCCACGCCCCTCGCGGCGAGGCGCTGCACCAGCTCCGGCGAGAGGTTCTCGTCGAGGAGCAGGTTCACCCGTCACCCGCGCACGAACTCGAGCTTCTTCTTCGGTCGGCCAGGCGGGCGGCCCAGGGCCACGAACATCCGGGCGAACTCGACGTCCTCCGCGCTCAGCGCCGGGTAGTCCTCCCGCAGCGCGGCGGTGGTCTCGCCCTTGCGGGCCCGCTCGCCCACGAAGCGCACCGAGACGCGGGTGCCCTCGAAGACCGGCTCGCCGCCCAGGACCTCGGGGCGGGACACCACCCGGCCGCGACCGCGCAGGAAGGTGCCGATGCGCTCCTCGACCCGCTTCACCACCTCGTCGGTCGGCAGGAAGACCGGGACGTCCCCCTCCAGCACCAGCCGGTGGGCCTCACGGCGCCAGCGGCCGGCGCGGTCCTTGTCTGCGGCTAGGAGGTCGAAGAGCTCCTTCCGCAGGCTCCTGTCGAGCCCGACGCCGGACGGCAGCTCGTTCAGGAGGAAGAAGTAGACGACGTCCCTCGGACCGAACGTGCGGCGGCCACCCGAGCGGGAGGCCCGAACCACCCGCGACGCGAGCGCGTGCCGGATCACCTTCTCCGTGGCGCCGGAGAGGACGGACGTCTCCTTGAGGGTGAGGTCTGCGACGAGGGACTCAAAAATCATGACCACGCTCCGGTCATTGTTATAGCGGCGCCGCCGGGGCCCTGCAAGGCACCCCTCACCCCGCCCGCTTCACCTTGGCCTTGTAGGGTCAGAGCTTCTTCGGCGATCCCCTTCTTCGGGCCCCCCCCAGCAGCCAGAGCCTCGGGACTTCCTTGATCTCCAGCATCGTGACCTCTCGGAACGCCATCGCCGCCCTCCTGGTCGAGGGCGCTCGGTCGCCGCGAGGACCCGCCGATGAGGGACGGAATGCTTCAGCAAGACTCGCGCGGCCAGGGGTCGCTACCTTCTGCAAATCGACACCTCGCCGCGCCGCAGAGGCCAGCCCACCCGGCCCAGCGCCACCCCCGCCTGCTCCTTCACGTCGCTCGAGACGTCGGCCATCCCGGCGGTGGGCCATGCCCACCGGCCGTCGTCGACGTCCTGGGTGGGCAGCTCCGTTGGCCGGTCTTCCGACGTCCATCGTCGGCCGGATTCGCCCGTCCGCCGGGGGGGTCCGGAGACGGCGAGGCCCCGCGGACCTGGGGGTCCGTGGGGCCTCTGATGGACGTGCTCGGAAGTGTGCCTGGGGGCGGAATCGAACCACCGACACGGGGATTTTCAGTCCCCTGCTCTACCGACTG
>JAJXVM010000023.1 GCA_021782135.1 Myxococcales bacterium
CGGCGTGACGCCGCGGCGAGGGCGCGCGCGAGCGCGGCGGTGGGCAGGAGCTCCGGCGCCGGGGTGGCGGTGGCGAGGTGGACCAGCGTGGGGTCGCCGGCCGAGTGGTAGATGTCGGCCACGAGCGCGCTCGTCCCGTCGAGCGGAGCGCCGCACTCGGCGGGAGGGGCGGTGGGCCGGGGCGGCGGCAGGGAGGCCCCCACCTTCACGTAGAAGCCGGAGCGCGGCCGGGCCTCGACGAGCCCGGCCGACTCGAGCTGCGCCAGGGCCTGAAGCACGGTCGAGGCCGCGGCGTTCTCGTCCGTCCGGAGCCGACGCACCGAGGGCAACCGCTCCCCGGGCGCGAGCGTCCCCTCCTCGATGGCCCGCGCGAACCTGCGCGCAATCTCCTGATATTTCGGGACTTCCCTGATCCGGGTGGCGGCTGCCTGCTCGTCGGGATGCGCCATGGTCCCCGCTTAGCACACATCCGTCTGTGTTGCATCTGTTCCGGTAACAGATCGTTTTATCTGTGCCTGTACCGGCTGCGCGGCCGGCGCTAAAGTTCGGGCCATGACGACGCACCTCCTCAACCACGCCCCCGCGGTCCACCTCCCTCACTCCGTCCCCGCGCGCCTGGACCTGGAGGCCGGGGCGGCCTGGAGCGCCACCGGGCCGCGGCGCGGGGTCTCGATCCGCTGCGAGCGCGGGACGGTCTGGGTCACGGTCGAGGGCGATCCCGAGGACCACGTCCTCGCGGCGCCGGCGGTCTTCGAGACCCACCGGCGCGGACGGGTCGCGGCACAGGCGCTCGATCGCGCCCGCATCCGGGTCGAGCCGGCCTGAGCGCCGCGCCCGGCGACGTCGCGGCGGCCTCCTTGGGGGGCCGGCGTCATCGGAACGTGAATTCGCCCTTTCCGGGCGGAACGCGATCGGATGAAATGCCGGCGCCTTTCCCTCTCCAAGGAGAACCGCATGAAAACTCGGATGGGTCTCGCAATGGCGCTGTGCCTGCTCGCCGGCGGCCCGGCGCGCGCCGCGGACACGATCAAGATCGGCCTCATGGCTCCGCTGACCGGCTCCTGGGCCAGCGAAGGCCAGGAGATGAAGAAGAACGTCGAACTGCTCGCCAAGGAGCAGAACGCCAAGGGCGGCGTGCTCGGCAAGAAGATCGAGGTCGTGACCGAGGACGACGGCGGCGATCCCCGCACCGCCTCGCTCGCGGCCCAGCGGCTCACCACCAAGGGCGTGGTGGCCGTCATCGGCACCTACGGCTCGGCGGTGACCGAGGCCACCCAGAACATCTACGACGAGGCCGGCATCATCCAGGTGGCCAACGGCTCCACCGCCGTGCGGCTCACCGAGAAGGGGCTCAAGTACTTCTTCCGCACCTGCCCCCGCGACGACGAGCAGGGGAAGGTCGGCGCGGCCGCCGTCCAGAAGATGGGCGCCAGGCGGATCGCGCTCTTGCACGACAACTCGGCCTACTCGAAGGGGCTGGCCGACGAGATCGACGCCATCCTCAAGGCGAAGCGGGCGAACGTGGTCTTCTTCGACGCGCTCACGCCGAAGGAGCAGGACTACTCGGCGATCCTCACCAAGCTCAAGGCGGCCAAGCCGGACGTGGTCTTCTTCACCGGCTACTACCCCGAGGCCGGCCTGCTGCTGAAGCAGAAGAAGCAGATGGGCTGGAACGTGCCGTTCATCGGCGGCGACGCCATCAACAACCCGGACCTGGTGAAGATCGCCGGCAAGGACGCCGCGGCGGGCTTCGAGTTCCTCTCGCCGCCGGTCCCGGCCGACCTCGACACCCCCGAGGCCAAGGCCTACCTCGCCGACTACAAGAGGACCTACGGCGGCGCCCCGGCCTCGATCTACGGCGTGCTCGCCGGGGACGGCTTCCGGGTGGTGGTGAAGGCCATCGAGGGCGGCAAGAGCACCAAGGCCGACGCGATCCGGAACTACCTCGTGAACGGGCTCAAGAACTTCCCCGGCTTCACCGGGAAGATCTCCTTCAACCAGAAGGGCGACCGGGTCGGCGAGCTGTACCGCGTCTACGTCGTGGACAAGGCCGGCAACTTCGTGATGAAGAAGTAGCCGTCTTCGCGGGACCGGGGGGCGGACCTCGCGGCCGGAAGGCCGTGGGTCCGCCCTTCTCTTTTTTTCACCAGCGTCAGGATCTCCCCCTTCATGGAGCAATTCTTCCAGCAGCTCACCAACGGCCTGGCGGTGGGGGGCATCTACGCGCTCATCGCCCTCGGGTACACGATGGTGTACGGGGTGATGAAGCTCATCAACTTCGCCCACGGGGACCTGTTCACCTGGGGCGGCTACCTCGGGCTCACCCTCCTCACCTCGTTCCTCCTCCAGGACCGGCTCGGCGTCCTCGCCGGCGTCGGGGTCCTGGCCCTCATGGTGATGGGGCTGGTCGGGCTCATGGGCGTGCTCCTCGAGCGCGCCGCCTACCGCCCGCTGCGCGAGGCCCCGCGCCTCTCCGCGGTGGTCTCCGCCCTCGGCGCCTCCATCTTCCTCCAGAACGCGCTCATGCTCCTCTACGGCGCGCAGTTCCAGGTCTACCCGGACGGCATCCTCCCCCAGGGCTCCGTCGACGTCTTCGGCCTGCGCATCCCCGTCGTCCGCATCCTGGTCCTCCTCGCCTCCCTGGTGATGATGGCCGTCCTCTACCTCTTCGTGCAGAAGACCAAGATCGGCACCGCCATCCGCGCCGCCGCCATCGACCAGGGCGCCGCCCGGCTCATGGGCATCGACGTCAACCGGGTGGTCTCGATCGTCTTCCTCATCGGCCCGGCCCTGGGCGGCTCCGCCGGCCTGCTCGTCGGCCTCTACTACGGCCAGGTGAACTTCACCATGGGCTGGGTCTACGGCATGAAGGCCTTCACCGCCGCCATCCTCGGCGGCATCGGCAACATCCCCGGCGCCATGGTCGGAGGCCTCCTCCTCGGCGTCGTCGAGGCCCTCGGCGCCGCCTACCTCTCCATCGCCTGGAAGGACGCCATCGCCTTCTGCGTCCTCATCCTCATCCTCATCGTGCGCCCCACCGGGCTCCTCGGCGAGCGCGTGGCGGAGAAGGTCTGATGGACCGCAAGCTCCTCGCCGCCTACGGCGCCGCGGCCCTCCTCCTCGCCCTCGCCCCCCGCTTCCTCGACGCCTACTGGGTGGACGTCCTCGACAACGTCGGCCTCTACGCGCTCCTCGCCCTCTCCCTCAACCTCATCCTCGGCGACGCCGGCCTCTTCAACATGGGCCAGGCCGCCTTCTACGCCGTCGGCGCCTACACCGCCGCCATCCTCTCGACCCGCCTCGGCCTCCCCGTCCTCTACGCCCTCCCCCTCGCCGGCCTCGCCGCCGCCGCCTTCGCCGCCGTCGTCGCCCGCCCCGTCCTCCACCTGCGCGGCGACTACCTCCTCATCGTCACCGTCGGCCTGGGCGAGATCGTCCGCATCGCCCTCGTGAACGACGTCTTCGGCCTCACCGGCGGCGCCAACGGCATCTTCGGCATCCCCCGCCCCATCCTCTTCGGCCACAAGGTCAAGCGCCCGGAGGACTTCCTCTATCTCATCTGGGGCTTCGTCGCGGTCACGGTCTTCCTCTTCCACCGCCTCGAGCAGTCCCGCTTCGGCCGCGCCCTCAACTACCTGCGCGAGGACCCGGTCGCCGCCGAGGGCTCGGGCGTCGACACCGTGCGCTACAAGCTCATGGCCTTCGTGCTCGGCGCCGCCTGGGCCGGCATGGCCGGCAGCATCTACGCCGCCAAGATGACCATCATCTCCCCCGAGTCCTTCGGCTTCTGGGAGTCGGTGATCCTGTTCCTCATCGTCATCCTCGGCGGCTCGGGCTCCATCCCCGGCGTGCTCCTCGGCGCCGCCCTGGTGGTCGGCCTCCCCGAGCTCTTCCGCGGCTTCGCCACCGCCCGCATGCTCGTCTTCGGGCTCGTCATGATGGTCATGATGGTGGTGCGCCGCCAGGGGCTCCTCCCCCTGCGCCGCGTCCGCTTCAAGGCCGCCGACGTCGCCCGGGCCGAACGGGAACGCGCCGCCGCCCGCCCCGCCCCGGCCCGCGCCGAGGTGTCGCCGTGAGCGCGCTCCTCGAGGTCCGCGGCCTCACCAAGTCCTTCGGCGGCCTCACCGCCGTGGACGACGTCTCCTTCGACGTCGCCGAGGGCTCGGTGGTCGGCCTCATCGGCCCGAACGGCGCCGGCAAGACCACCACCTTCAACCTCATCACCGGCAACTACCGCGCCGACCGGGGCGCGGTCGCCTTCGCCGGCCGCTCCCTGGTCGGCCTGCGCACCCACCAGATCGTCCGGCTGGGCGTCGCCCGCACCTTCCAGAACATCCGGCTCTTCCAGCAGCTCTCCGCCCTCGAGAACGTCCTCGCCGGCCGCCACTGCCGCACCCGCGCCGGCCTCTTCTCGTCCATGTTCCGCCCCCCCTGGCAGGCCCGCGAGGAGCGCGCCGCGGTGGCCCGCTCCCTCGCCGAGCTCGACTTCGTCGGCCTCGCCGACCGCCCCCTCGAGGAGGCCCGCAACCTCTCCTACGGCAACCAGCGCAAGCTCGAGATCGCCCGCGCCCTCGCCACCGAGCCCCGCCTCCTCATCCTCGACGAGCCCGCCGGCGGCATGAACGAGCAGGAGACCGACCAGCTGGTGGGGCTCATCCGCAAGATCCAGGAGCGCGGCGTCACCGTGCTCCTCATCGAGCACGACATGAGCCTCGTCATGCGCGCCTGCGAGCAGATCGTGGTCCTCGAGTACGGCGCCCGCATCGCCGCCGGCTCCCCGGCCGAGGTGCGGCGGGACCCCAAGGTGATCGAGGCCTACCTCGGCACGGAGGAGGACTAGCCATGCCCGAGCCCATCCTCGAGATCCGCGACCTGCGCGTGAAGTACGGCAACGTCGAGGCCCTCCACGGCGTCGACCTCGCCGTCCACCCCGGCGAGATCGTCACCATCCTCGGCGCCAACGGCGCCGGCAAGTCCACCACCCTGCGCGCCATCAGCGGCCTCCTCCAGCCCTCCGCCGGCGAGATCCGCTTCGAGGGCCGCCCCGCCCACACCGTCCCCGCCCACGAGCGCGTCCGGCTCGGCATCGCCCAGTCCCCCGAGGGGCGCCGCGTCTTCGGCACCCTCACCGTCCGCGAGAACCTCCTCCTCGGCGCCTTCACCCGCAAGGACAAGCCCGGCATCGCCGACTCCCTCGCCTTCGTCTACCGGCTCTTCCCGGTCCTCCAGCAGCGCCGCGACCAGCTCGCCGGCACCCTCTCCGGCGGCGAGCAGCAGATGCTCGCCATCGGCCGCGCCCTCATGGCCAGGCCCCGCGTCCTCCTCCTCGACGAGCCCTCCCTCGGCCTCGCCCCCCTCCTCGTCAAGGCCATCTTCCACGCCATCCGCGAGGTCAACCAGACCACCGGCCTCACCGTCCTCCTCGTCGAGCAGAACGCCCGCGCCGCCTTGAAACTCGCGCACCGCGGCTACGTCATGGAGGTCGGCCGCATCGTCCTCCACGACTCCGCACAGGCCCTCGCCGCCGACCCCAAGGTACAGAGCGCGTACCTCGGCGGGAGGAAGTAGCGGGGCTCCGCGGCTGCCCCCTCCCTGACCCTCCCCCGCTTCGCGGGAGAGGGGAGGAGCGCGCCCCGCGGAGCACGCTTCCGAGGTGCCTTGATGCTCTCCCTTTCCGTCGCACGGGAGGGCCGGCGAGGAGCGCGCCCCGCGGAGCACGCTTCCGGGGTGCCCTGATGCCCTCCCTCCCCGTCGCACGGGGAGGGCCGGGGAGGGGTGACCACGATGTCCCGCGCCAGCGCTCGTTACAACAGCGTCGCAGCCTCCGTGAACGGCAACCCCAGGCTCTCCGCCACCGGGCGGCAGGTGAGCTTGCCGTCGTGGGTGTTGAGGCCGGCGAGGAACCCGGGGTCGGAGGCGAGCGCCCTCTTCCAGCCCAGGCTGGCGAGCTGGAACAGGTAGGGGAAGGTGGCGTTGGTGAGCGCGATGGTGGAGGTGCGCGGCACCGCGCCCGGCATGTTGGCGACCGCGTAGTGGAGCACGTCCTCCACCAGGTAGACCGGGTCGGCGTGGGTGGTGGGGTGGGTGGTCTCGAAGCAGCCGCCCTGGTCCACCGCCACGTCCACCACCACGCTGCGCGGCTTCATGAGCTTCAGCATCGCGCGGGTGACGATGCGCGGCGCGTGCGCGCCGGGGACGAGCACCGCCCCGATGACCAGGTCGGCCCGCGCGATCGCCTCCTCGACGTGGTGCTCGCTGCTCCAGAGGGTGTCGATGCGGTTCCCGAACACGTCGTCCAGGTACCGCAGCGTCGGCAGGCTCTTGTCGAGCGCGGTCACCCGCGCGCCCATGCCGGCCGCCACCTTGATGGCGTTGTGCCCGACCGTGCCGGCGCCGAGCACGACCACGTTGGCGGGCGGCACCCCCGGGACCCCGCCCATGAGCACGCCGCGCCCGCCGTTTTCCTCCTGCAGATAGAACGCCCCCACGTGAGCCGCCATGCGCCCCGCCACCTCCGACATCGGGGTGAGCAGCGGCAGGCGGCCGGCGGCGTCGGTGATGGTCTCGTAGGCGATGGCGGTGATCCCCTGCTCGAGCAGGCCGCGGGTCTGCGCCGGGTCGGGGGCGAGGTGCAGGTAGGTGAAGAGCACCTGCCCCAGGTGCATGGCGGCGATCTCGACCGCCTGCGGCTCCTTCACCTTCACGACCAGCTCCGCGCCGTCGAAGACCTCCCGCGCGCTCCCGGCCAGGTCGGCCCCGGCGGCCGCGTACTCGGCGTCGGCGAACCCGCTCCCCTCGCCGGCGCCCTTCTGCACGAGGACCCGGTGCCCCGCCGCGACCAGCGACCGGGCACCGCCCGGGGTGAGCCCCACCCGGTTCTCGCTGACCTTGATCTCCTTCGGGCAGCCGACGTTCATGAGCTCCTCCGGACGCGCGCGAGAGCGCTCCCTGTCACTCCGAGTAGGCAGGGAGCCGCGCCGTGTCCACACGGACGAGGGGGCGGCGGGGCGCGGGTGGGTTAGGATCGAGCCCCCTCGCGGGAGCGCGGGCAGGAGGAGCCGATGGCGGAGAAGGCGACGGGCGGCGTGGAGCGGGTGCGGGCGGCGCTGGCGGAGCGCGGGCTGGGCTGCGAGGTGAAGGAGCTGGCGGCGAGCACGCGCACGGCCCAGGAGGCCGCCGCGGCGGTCGGCTGCGACGTCGCCCAGATCGTGAAGTCGCTCGTCTTCCGGGGCGCCCGGAGCGGCCGGCCGGTGCTGGCCCTGGTGAGCGGCGCGAGCCGGGCCAGCGAGGCGCGGCTCGCCGAGCTCGCCGGCGAGCCGGTGGTCCGCGCCGACCCGGCCTTCGTCCGCGAGCGGACCGGCTTCGCCATCGGCGGCGTGGCGCCGCTCGGCCACCGCGAGCCGCCGATGGTGTTCATCGACCGGCAGCTGCTCGGGTTCGCGGTGGTCTGGGCGGCGGCCGGCTCGCCCAACGCCGTCTTCGCGGTGGCGCCGGGGGAGCTGGCGCGAGTGACCGGCGGCGCGGTGGCCGAGCTCGTCGAGCCGGCCTGACCCTACTTCACCGGAGCGGGGGACGGCGCGGGAGCGGGGGTGGGGGCCGGCGCGGGCGCGGCCGGGGACGGCGCCTCCCAGCGGTACTTCACCGCGGTCCCGCTGACGATGCGGTGGTCGTACTTGTTGATGACGAAGTCGCGGGTGACGATCACCGCGTCCGCCCCGAGCTTGCACGCCGGCTCGCGGAGCACCTCCAGCGGTCCGCCCGGCGGCGGCGTGGTCACCTTGGTCTCGAGCTCGCCCAGCTCGACGTAGGGGCGCTTGGGCGGGTCCTCGAGGAAGTCGATGAAGCAGTCGGCCGGCTTGGGCACGGCGTACACGCCCGTGGGGACCACCTTCACGCCGGTGCAGCCGGCGAGGGCGAGGCAGAGCAGGGCGAGCGCCGGCGCTGCGCGGGGATCGAGCTTCATCTCGAGGCTCCTGGAGCGAAGAGGGAGCGGGGAATATAGCGCACGGCGACGCGCGCCGGGGTTGCGGTATGTTGCGG
The DNA here is from genome assembly GCA_021782135.1 of Myxococcales bacterium. Classification (GTDB taxonomy): domain Bacteria; phylum Myxococcota; class Myxococcia; order Myxococcales; family Anaeromyxobacteraceae; genus Anaeromyxobacter_B. The sequence continues at coordinate 8,041 of JAJXVM010000023.1, forward strand.
CGCCATGCAGCCGCTCGCGAAAGACTGGAGCCGGCGCGGCGAGTTCCTGGCGGGCTGCCGCGCCGAGCTGCCCATCATCCTCGGCGTGGCGCCGTTCGGGATGATCTACGGCGCGCTGGCCCTCGGCGCCGGGCTCTCGGCGCTCGCCTCGCAGGCCATGTCGTCGGTGATCTTCGCCGGCTCGGCGCAGTTCGTGACCGCCCAGCTGGTGCGGGAGGGGGCGCCGGGGCTGGTGGTGGTGGTCACGGTCCTCATCGTCAACCTGCGCCACGCGCTCTACAGCGCCTCGGTGGCGCCCTACCTGCGGCCGGTGAACCGCGGCTGGAAGGCGCTCCTCGCCTACCTCCTCACCGACGAGGCGTACGCGGTGGTGATCGCGCGCTGCCTGCGCGACGACCAGTCCGGGGAGGCGGCCTCGCCCAACCGGCACTGGTACTTCCTCGGCGCCGGGCTGACGCTCTGGGGCTCGTGGCAGGCGAGCACGGCGGCGGGAGTGTTCCTGGGCGGGCGGCTGCCGGCCCGCTTCGGGCTCGACTTCACCCTGCCGCTCACCTTCATCGCGCTGGTCTTCCCGGCGCTCAAGGACCGGGGGGCCTTCGCCGCGGCGCTCGGCGGCGGCGGCATCGCCGTGCTGGCGTTCGGGCTGCCCTACAAGCTCGGCCTGGTGCTCGCGGCGCTCGGCGGCATCGCCATCGGGATCGTGGCGGAGCGAGACGCATGAGCTGGATGCTCACCTTCGCCGTCGCCGGCCTGCTCACCTTCCTGACCCGGCTCTCCTTCATCGCCCTGCTCGGGCGGGTGGAGACGCCGCCGCTCCTGGCGCGGGCGCTGCGGCTCGTGCCGCCGGCGGTGCTCTCGGCCATCATCCTGCCGGAGCTGCTGCTGCGACAGGGGCGGATCGACCTCTCCACCTCCAACCTGCGCCTCCCCGCCGGCCTGCTGGCGACCGCGGTGGCCCTCAAGACCCGGAGCGTCTTCGCCACCATCGCGGCGGGCATGGCGGCGCTCTGGCTGTTGCAGCTGCTGCTCGGGCGGTGACCGGCGGGGCGGGAGAACCTCGCCCGTGCAAAGGAAACAAGAAGGCCGCGACCGGTCTCCCGGTCGCGGCCCGAAGCTGCGCGACGGCGGCGCGAACTAGAAGAAGTTCACGTGGAAGGTGCCGTTGAGGCGGTGCTGCATGCCCTCGTCGCCCTCGTAGAAGGTGACGCGCTTGCCGTAGTGGTACTCGACGCCGACCTCGACGTTCTTGGTGAGGGTGTAGAACGAGTTCACCGCCACCTCGTCGAGCCGCTTGTTCGGATCGATGGCGCTGCCGCGAACGCCGGAGTTGGGCGCGCCGCGGACGAAGGCCGCGAGCGGCACGCCGCCGGCCGCGTCCTCGTCCGGCTTGATGAAGGTCTGGCTCACGATCACGTTGGAGCGGAAGGCCGGGCTCCAGACGTGGGTGAAGCCGGCCCAGTAGCTGAGCGAGTCCCAGAGCCGGATGCCGGTGCCGTCGTCCACGCCGCTCTGCAGGAAGGTGTTGAAGATGTACCGGCCCATGCCCACGCCGCCCTGGGCGCCCCACACCAGCTGGTCGCCGAAGAACTTGAAGTCGCCCGAGAGGCCGCCGCCGTAGCCGACCTTGTCGTAGCTGTGGACGAAGTCGTGGTACGAGAGCAGCACGCCCTGCGCCGAGACGTGGCCCCAGCCGCCGCCGTAGCTGTAGCGCGCGGTCAGGTCGGGCACGAGCGAGTAGAGGTCGGTGCCGTCGCCGTTGCCGGCGCCGGGGATGCCGGCGAAGCCGGTCGCGGTCCCGCCGAAGAGCCGGCTCCAGGAGTTCTCCACCGCCACCGACACCGTGGACGGGCCGGAGGCGTAGGTGTAGCGGATCTGCGGCTGGCGCAGCTCGGTCACCGCGCCCACCACGTTGAAGTCCACCGTGTCGGGGAAGGCGTCGAGGTCCATGAAGTTGGACCAGGTCTGCCCGACCAGCACCTGCCCGGCCGCGCCGGTCAGCGTGCCGTAGGCGTGGCGGAGGCGGAAGGTGACGCCGTTGGTGCTGAGGCCCGACGAGTAGTCGTCCGGCGAGGGCGAGTTGAAGTCGCCCTCGAGCTTGGTCCCCACCAGGCCCAGGCTGGACGGGGTGGAGGTGGTGAGGCCGAACCGGGAGGTCCGGGCCGTCATGTAGAGCTGGTGCTGGGGGGTGGCGTTGTTGAACGGCTGGACCGCCACGAAACTGGCCCAGTCGAGCCCGTCGATGTTGGTCGTGCGGCCGTTGAAGTCGTACGTCGTGTCGAGCTGCACGTAGCCGTAGACCTTGACCGTGGTGTCGGTGCCGGGGACCTTGAAGGTCCCCGGCTCCTCGGCGCGCGCCGCCCCGGAGAAGGTGAGGCCGAGTGCCGCCGACAGGGCCATGAGCTTGGTTCTTGTCATCGAGATCTCCCCTCCCTTGCAGGAGGATCTGGTGAAGGACTCCGCGCGGATTGCCGCGCGGAATGAGCCAAGGTAGCAGCTTCCGGCGATCCGTCTACAAAATCGAGCACGCCCAGGATTGCGCGACACGCACCATTCGTGAACCACGCAATGCGTCGAGATCTCGCGACAGCCCTGGAATCGAGCAGGACCCTGCCCCGTGTCCGCGCGGACCCGGCCTCCGAAAGGAGTATGCGCGCGGCAAACGTTCGCTTATCGATCTTGGTTCATTGACTCACCGAGTTGCCGTGCTAAGGACTAGCGGTTTTCGTCTTTTCCACTCTGGAGGGAGCTCCCAATGAAATCTCTGCGCGCTTTGGCGATGGCAACCCTTGCCCTCGCGGTCGTCGGCTGTCAGCAGAAGAAACAGGAAGCGTCGTCCTCCGGGGCGCCCGCGGCCTCGCAGGCGGCCGCGCCCGTGGGCGACACCATCCTCTTCGGGCACGTCGGATCGATGAGCGGCAACGAGGCCACCTTCGGCGACTCGACCGACAAGGGCATCAAGCTGGCGGTGGACGAGCAGAACAAGAAGGGCGGCATCAAGGGCAAGCAGATCGTGGTGAAGACCCTCGACGACCAGGGCAAGCCGGAGGAGGCCGCCGTGGCCGCCACCCGGCTCGTGACCCAGGACCACGCCAACATCCTGCTCGGCGAGGTGGCCTCGAGCCGCTCGCTGGCGATGGCGCCCATCGCCGACTCGAACCAGGTGCCGATGATCTCGCCGACCTCGACCAACCCCAAGGTCACCAAGGACGGCGACAAGACCCGCCCCTACGTCTTCCGGGTCTGCTTCATCGACCCGTTCCAGGGCACGGTGATGGCCAAGTTCGCCCGGGAGAACCTCAAGATCACGGACGTGGCCATCCTCCGCGACGTGGGCAACGACTACTCGGTGGGCCTCGCCGACTTCTTCGCCAAGAAGTTCCTCGACCTCGGCGGCAAGATCGTGAGCGACCAGAGCTACAAGGCCGGCGACCAGGACTTCAAGGCCCAGCTCACCGCCATCAAGGGCAAGAACCCCCAGGCGATCTACGTCCCCGGCTACTACACCGACGTGGCCCTCATCGCCCGCCAGGCCCGCGAGCTCGGCATGAAGCAGCCGCTGATGGGCGGCGACGGGTGGGATTCGTCGAAGCTCTACGAGATCGCCCAGGGCGCGCTCGACGGCTCCTACTTCTCGAACCACTACACCCCCGAGGATCCCTCCCCGGTCATCCAGCAGTTCGTGACCAAGTACAAGGCCGCCTACGGCGCGGTGCCGGACGCGCTCGCCACCCTGGGCTACGACGCCGCCAACGTGGCCATCGACGCCATGCAGCGGGCCAAGGACCTCTCCGGCCCCTCGATCCGCGACGCGATCGAGCAGACCAAGGGCTACAAGGGCGTGAGCGGCGTCATCACCCTCGACTCGGACCACAACGCCGTGAAGTCGGCGGTGGTGCTCGGTATCCAGAAGAACGCGGCCAAGTACGCGGCCACGGTGAACCCGTAAACCGAACCGAAATCCCGTAGAGAGGGGTGGCGAGCCGGAGGCGGGGCCGGCCCGCCACCCCGGCCTCGCCATCCGCCCCAAACGGGTGTTAAAGAGATCCCGTGACCGAATTCCTTCAGCACCTCGTGAACGGCCTGTCGGTGGGGACGATCTACGCCCTCATCGCCCTCGGCTACACGATGGTGTACGGCGTCCTCAAGCTCATCAACTTCGCCCACGGCGACGTCTACATGGTCGGCGCCTTCTCCGGCCTCTACCTGGCCCGCGGGCTGGGGGTGGACCAGAGCCCCTCGCTCTTCAAGGCGTTGCTGGTGTTCTTCGGCTCGATCGTCGTCTGCGCCGCCCTCGGCGTCATCATCGAGCGCTTCGCCTACCGGCCGCTGCGCCACCAGCCGCGCCTCACCGCGCTCATCACCGCCATCGGCGTCTCCTTCCTGCTGGAGTACGGGTTCCAGCTGCCCCCGGTGACCCAGGGCTCGGTGCCCTTCCCTCCCGGCCCGACCCCGCGCTTCTTCCCGGAGCCGTTCCCGCGGGTGGACTACGCGCCGTTCGGCGTGCACGTGAGCAACTACGACATGGTCTCGCTGGCGGTGGCGGTGGGGCTCATGTTCCTGCTCCAGTTCATCGTCTACCGGACCAAGTTCGGGACCGCGATGCGGGCCGTCTCCTTCGACTCGAGCGTGGCCGGGCTCATGGGCATCAACGTGAACCGGGTCATCTCCTGGACCTTCGCGCTCGGCAGCGGGCTGGCGGCGGCGGCGGCGCTGCTCGTCGCCGGCTCCCGCCCGACCATCAACCCGCTCATGGGGCTCATGCCGGGCATCAAGGCCTTCGTGGCCGCGGTGTTCGGCGGCATCGGCAACGTGCCCGGCGCCATGGTGGGCGGGCTCGTGCTCGGCCTGGCCGAGGAGTACGTCGCCGGCTATGCCCTGTCCTCCTACCGGGACGGCATCGCCTTCGCGATGCTGATCCTCGTCCTGCTCTTGCGGCCCGCCGGGCTCTTCGGGCGCGTACGCGCGGAGAAGGTGTAAGCGTGGAACAGGTCAAGCTCGCGCTCCGCTCGGCGCTGCCGTTCCTGATCGCCCTCCCGGTGCTCTGGGGAGTGAGCGAGGTCCTCCGCTACTACGAGTTCACCTCGTTCCAGTACATCCTCATGATGGCGTTCATCGACGTCATCCTGGCGGTGTCGCTCAACGTCATCAACGGCTTCACCGGCCAGTTCTCGATCGGCCACGCCGGCTTCATGGCCATCGGCGCCTACACCGCCGCGAAGATCACCCTGGCCGCCCGCGGCCTGGAGATCATCGGGCTGCCGCCGGGGATCTCGGACCAGGTGATCTTCCTGCTGGCGCTCCTCGCCGGCATGTGCACCGCCTCGATCGCCGGCTTCCTGGTCGGCATGCCCTCCCTGCGGCTCCGGGGCGACTACCTCGCCATCGTCACCCTGGGCTTCAACGAGATCATCCGGGTGGTCATCGAGAACACCTCCTTCCTCGGCCAGGCCACCGGCCTCTCCGGCCTGCCGCGGCGCACCACGCTCGTCTGGGTGGGCATGGGCGCCATGGCGACCATCCTCATGGCCCGCCGGCTGGTCGGCTCGACCCACGGCCGCGCCCTGCTCGCCATCCGGGAGGACGAGGTGGCGGCCGAGGCCATGGGCGTGAACACCACCGGCTACAAGGTCCGGGCCTTCGTCATCTCCGCCGCCTTCGCCGGCCTGGCCGGCGGGCTGCTGGTGCACCTCATCCAGCTCTGCACGCCCCGCTCGTTCACCTTCGTGAAGTCGATCGAGGTGGTGGTCATGGTCGTGCTCGGCGGCATGGGGTCGATCACCGGCTCGGTCATCGCCGCCTTCGTCCTCCGCTTCGGGGTCGAGGCGCTCCGCGAGGCCCAGCAGTACCGCATGGTCCTCTACTCGATGCTGCTCATCGTGCTCATGCTCACCCGCCCCACCGGCCTCTTCGGCACCCGCGAGATCTGGGACTGGCTGCCGCGCCTGCGGCGCAACCGGGCCGAGGGAGGCGCGCGGTGAGCGCCGAGAACGTCACCCCGGTCCTCGAGGCCCGCAAGGTCACCATGCAGTTCGGCGGCCTGAAGGCGCTCTCCGAGTTCGAGCTCGAGCTCCGCCCGCGCGAGCTGGTGGGGCTCATCGGGCCGAACGGCGCCGGCAAGACCACCGCCTTCAACGCCATCACCGGCGTCTACGCCCCCTCGGCGGGCGACGTGCTGGTGGCCGGCGAGCGGGTGAACGGGCTGCGCCCCCACGTCATCTGCCAGAGGGGAATCGCGCGGACGTTCCAGAACATCCGCCTCTTCAAGGACCTGACGGCGCTCGACAACGTGCGGGTGGCCTGCCACCACCGGCGCGCGGCCGGCTTCACCGCCGCCTTCTTTCGCACCACCGGGTACCTCGAGGACGAGCGGAGCATCCGCCGGCGCGCCGAGGAGTACCTGGCGGTGATGGGGCTCTCGCACCGGCGCGACGAGCTGGCCCGCAACCTCCCCTACGGCGAGCAGCGCCGGCTGGAGATCGCGCGCGCGCTCGCCACCGGCCCCAAGCTCCTCTGCCTCGACGAGCCGGCGGCGGGCATGAACGCCTCCGAGAAGGTCTCGCTCCTCGAGCTCATCCGCAAGATCCGCGACGACTTCGGCCTCGCCATCCTCCTCATCGAGCACGACATGCGCGTGGTGATGGGGGTGTCCGAACGGCTGGTGGTCCTCGACCACGGCAAGACCATCTCGCGCGGCTCGCCCGAGAAGGTCCGCAACGATCCCAAGGTCATCGAAGCCTATCTCGGCGACGCCTACCTGGCCGAGAAGCACATCTCCGTTCCTGGAGAGGGCGCGTGAGCGAACCCATCCTTTCCATCAAGGACCTGCAGGTCAACTACGGCGCCATCGAGGCGCTGCGCGGCGTCTCCCTGGAGGTCCCGGAGAAGCAGGTGGTGGCCCTCATCGGCGCCAACGGCGCCGGCAAGACCACCACCCTGCGCGCCGTCTCCCGCATGCTCCGGCCGGTGGCCGGGTCGGTGCGCTTCCAGGGCGAGGAGATCACCCGGCTGGCGCCGCACGAGATCGTGGCCCGCGGGCTGGCGCACGCGCCCGAGGGGCGCGGCATCTTCCTCAACCTCACGGTGCAGGAGAACCTCGAGCTGGGCGCCTTCCTGCGCAAGGACGCGGCCGGCATCGCCGAGGACATGGAGAAGTTCTACGGCCTGTTCCCCATCCTGAAGGAGCGGCGGCACCAGGTGTCCGGGACCCTCTCCGGCGGCGAGCAGCAGATGCTGGCGGTGGCGCGCGCGCTCATGAGCCGGCCCCGCCTGCTGCTCCTCGACGAGCCCTCGCTCGGGCTCGCGCCGCAGGTGGTGGAGCGCATCTTCCAGGTGCTGCGCGACATCTCGGCGCAGGGCGTGGCGCTGCTGCTCGTCGAGCAGAACGCCCACAAGGCGCTGCAGATCGCCCACCGCGGCTACGTCCTCGAGACCGGCGAGGTGGTCATGCAGGGCACCGGGAAGGAGCTGCTCGCCTCTCCCGAGGTCCGCAAGGCCTACCTCGGCGAGTAGCGAGCCGGAGGGGCAGCCACTTCGGAGCCTCGGCGCGGGTCATCGACCCGCGCCGGGCGCTGTGCCGCGGGCCTTCCCGCCCGGGGAGATGGGGTCCGGCGGGTGGGAGCGCGCGACGGCGGGCGCGCGCCCGGGCTCACCTCGGCCCGCCGACGTCGCTCTCCTCGTTCTCCTCGCTCTCCTGCTGCTCCTTCTCGCCCGAGCTGCCGGTGCCCTGGGCGCCGGCGCCGCCGTCCTGCACCTCGCGCAGCGCCTTCTCGCCGGGCTGGGGCTCGTGGTGCGCCGGGTCGGTCTCCTCTCCCGGGTGCGCGGTGCCCCCCGGGCTGCGCGGATCGATGTTCGAGCCGGACGCGCCCCCGGCCCCGCCCGCACCGCCGCCCCCGGCCCCGCCGCCCCCACCGCCGCCGGCCCCTTGCGCCAGGGCGGGCCCCGCCCCGAGCAACCCCACGCACGCGAACACCGCCGCCGCCTTCCGAAGCGCCTGCATGGCCATCCTCCTCGGCGAAAGCCTGGGCACCGGCCGGCGCCCGGACAATCGGCCCGGAGACACACCCCCGCGGCGCCTGGCCTCCTAGCTCCTGGCCGCCGCCGGCCAGGTGCCGACGACCGCGCCCCCGATGATGAGGGCCATGGCGCCGAGCGCCAGCCCGCCGAGCCGGCCCACCCCCGCGAGCGCGATGAGCAGGGTCGAGAGGAGCGGGGTCAGGTAGGCGAGCGTGCCGATGACGCGCGGGTCGCCCTCCTTGAGCGCCCGGTCCCAGAGGTAGAACGCCGCGCCCATCGGCCCGAGCCCGATGAGCAGCAGGAACGGGAGCTCGCCGACGCTCGGCCGGTAGGCCGGTTCGAAGAGGGCGTGGCAGCCGAGGGAGAGCAGGCCGGAGACGAGGCAGAAGCTGGCGATGGCGGAGGTCGGGAAGCTGCCCAGCCGCTTGCTGAGCAGCGAGTAGGTGGCCCAGATGAACGCCGCCGCGACCGCCAGCAGGTAGCCGGCCAGCCCCTCGCGCGCGAAGCCCAGCCGGCCGCCGCTCACGAGGAGCCAGGCGCCCGCGAAGCCGAGCAGGGCGCCGGCGACGTGCCGCCGGCCGAGCCGGACGCCGGACAGGAAGACCGGGCTCAGCACCACGATGAGCAGCGGCCAGAGGTAGTTGAGGAGGTTCGCCTCCACCGGGGGCGCGAGCCGCAGCGCCAGGAAGAGGCAGAAGTGGTAGGCGAAGAGGCCGTACACGCCCAGGAGCAGCACCGCCGGCCGCACCGCGCCCGGGCGCAGGCCGCGCGCCCCGCAGAGCGCGCCCAGCAGGAGCGCCGACCCGACCAGCAGGAAGGGCGGCACCGCGCGCAGCTCGAGCCCGAGGACCGCGAGCGTCCCCCAGAGCGCGATGGCGCCGAGCGCGTAGAGGGTGGCGCGGCGGTGGGATCCCGCGCTCACCGCGAGCCCCCCGGCGCCGCCGGGAGCGCCGGGAGCGACGGGCGACGGGCGCGCGCGAGCGCCTCGGCCGTGTAGATCACCAGCGACACCCAGATGCAGCCGAAGGCGATGGCGTGGTCGCGGGTGAAGGTCTCGCCGAAGGCGAACACCGCGATGAGGAGCTGCATGGTCGGGTTGAGGTACTGCAGCAGGCCGATGGTGGAGAGCCGCAGCCGCTGCACGCCGTTGGCGAACCAGATGAGCGGGACCGCGGTGACGACGCCGGTCGAGGCGAGGAGGGCGCTCCGCCCCGGGCTCGCGCCGAAGTGGCCGGTCCCGGCGTGCGCCAGGAAGAGCTGGTACCCGAGCGCCAGCGGCGTGAGCACCGCCACCTCGCCCAGCAGCCCCGGCACGGCGTCCACCCGCACCCGCTTGCGGATGAGCCCGTACATCCCGAAGGTGAAGGCCAGCGCCAGGGCGATCCAGGGCACGTGGCCGGCGCGCACCACCAGCGCCGTCACCCCGGCGGCGGCGATGCCGATCGAGATCACCTGCCGCCGGCTCAGCGAGTCGCGCAGGAAGACCACCCCGAGCAGCACGGTGACGAGCGGGTTCACGAAGTAGCCGAGGCTCGCCTCGAGGACGTGCCCGGAGTTGACCGCCCAGATGTAGGTGACCCAGTTCACGGAGATGAACAGGGCGCTCCCGGTGAGCGTGCGCAGCGTGCCCGGCGCGCGGAGCTGCCGGAGGGTGCCGGCCCAGTCGCCGCGCACCGTGATCAGGCCGGCCACGAACACCGCCGACCAGACGATCCGGTGCGAGAGGATCTCCGGGGCCGGGACGCCGGCCAGCGTCCGGAAGTAGGCCGGGAAGAGCCCCCAGAACACGTAGGCGGCGGCGGCGTAGGCCACCCCGCCGGCGGCGCGGGAGCGCTCGGGCGTTCCGCTCATCTCTCTCCTTCGAAGCCGGCCGCGCCGGCGACCGGATGGAAACAACTAGCGGAGTCCTCGCCCGCGCGAAAGCCCCGATCGCCGCCGAGCGGGCGCGGCTGCGGTAACCTCGTCGGATGCGGCTTCACCGTGACCTCTCCCTCTCCGCGCTGGTCGCCGGCTTCGTCACCGTGCTGGTGGGCTACAGCAGCTCCGCCGCCATCGTCTTCCAGGCCGCCCGGGCCTCGGGCGCGGGGCCCGCCGAGGTCGCCTCCTGGATGCTCGCCCTGGGGCTGGGGATCGGCGTCACCAGCGTGGTCCTCTCGCTGCGCTACCGCGCGCCGGTCGTCACCGCCTGGTCCACGCCCGGGGCGGCGCTCATCGCCACCAGCGCCGCCGGCCTGCCCATGTCGGCGGTGGTGGGGGCCTTCCTCGTCTCGGCGGCGCTCATCCTGCTCTTCGGCGTGACCCGCTGGTTCGAGCGCGGGATGGAGTACATCCCGGTCTCGCTCGCCTCCGGGATGCTGGCGGGCGTGCTGCTCCGCTTCGGGCTCGACGTCTTCACCTCCATGAGGACCCAGCTCGCGCTGCCGCTCGCCATGTTCGCGGCCTACCTGGCCGGCCGGCGGCTCTGGCCGCGCTGGGCGGTCCTGGGCGTCCTGGCGCTCGGGACCGCCCTCGCCGCGGCGCGCGGCCAGCTCGACCTGCGCGGGTTCCCCCTCGCGCTGGCGCGCCCGGTGTTCACCGCGCCCACCTTCAGCGCCGCCGCGCTGGTGGGGCTCGCCGTCCCGCTGTTCGTCGTCACCATGGCCTCGCAGAACGTGCCCGGGGTGGCGGTGCTGCGCGCCTCCGGCTACGGCGAGGTGCCCGTCTCTCCGCTCGTCACCTGGACCGGCGCGGCCACCCTGGCCCTGGCGCCGTTCGGAGCCTACGCCCTCAACCTCGCCGCCATCACCGCCGCCATCTGCACGGGACGGGAGGCGCACGAGGACCCGGACAAGCGCTACGTGGCGGCGGTGGCCTCGGGGGGGATCTACCTGCTGCTGGGGCTCTTCGGCGCGGCGGTGGGCGCCCTCTTCGCCGCCTTCCCGCGGGAGCTGGTGGCGGCGCTGGCCGGGCTGGCGCTCTTCGGGACCATCGGCAACGGCCTCGCCGCCGCGCTCCGCAACGAGCTGGAGCGGGAGGCGGCGCTCATCACCTTCCTGGTCACCGCCTCGGGGGTGACGCTCCTCGGCGTCGGCTCGGCGTTCTGGGGGCTGGTGGCGGGCGTCGTGGCGCTGCTCGCGCTGCGGCGCACCTGATATGGTGAGCCGATGCCCCGGATCCTCGTGGTGGACGACAACCAGGAGCTCTTGACGCTCCTGGGGCGCCGCATCTCGGCGGAGGGATGGGAGCCGGTCCTCGTCAACCGGGGCAAGGCGGCCATCGAGGCCATCGCCGCGCAGCGCCCGGAGGCGGCGGTGGTGGACGTGCTCCTCCCCGACATGATGGGCTACGACATCGGGGCCTGCTGCAAGAACGCCGGCGTCCCCTTCGTGTTCGCCACCGGGGTGTTCAAGGGCTCGCGCGCGGCGCAGGAGGCCCGGGCGCAGCACGGCGCGGCCGGGTACTTCGAGAAGCCCTTCGACGTGGAGGATCTCGTCGAGAGCCTGCGCGGGCTGCTGCCGGCGAGCGCCCCGCCCCGCCCGCCCCCGCCGGTGGAGCCCGCCGCCGCGCCCCCGCCGCCGTTCGAGGCCGACTTCGACGTCGAGGTGGCCGTGGACTCCGACGACGCGCCGGCCGAGGCCGAGCCGCCCCCGTCGGAGGGGCGGCTGCGGGACAACCTGCCCGAGCTCTTCACCGCGTTCTACCTCGCCCAGCAGACCGGGGAGCTGACCGTGCAGCACGGGCAGGTGAAGAAGACCGTCTTCTTCGAGAAGGGGCGGCCCCGGTTCGCCATCTCCAACCTGCGCAGCGACCGGCTCGGGCCGTTCCTGGTGCGGGTGGGCAAGCTCACGGAGGCGCAGCTCGGGGAGGCGGTGGAGATCGTGGACGTCACCCGCCGGCGCATGGGCGAGGTGCTGGTCGAGCTGGGCCACCTCGAGCCCGAGGAGAAGGCCTACTACGTCGGCCAGCAGGTGAAGGCCATCATCTACACCGTCTTCGCCTGGGAGGAGGGGGAGTACCGGTTCCACTTCACCGCCGCCCGCGCCGACGAGGAGATCAAGCTCGACCTGCACCCGGCCTCGATCATCCTGCGCGGGGTGAAGCGGCTCTACCGGCCCGAGCGGCGCCGGCGGCTCCTCCCCGACGACGCCCGGCTCGCGCCCGCCGGCGCCCCCGTCTACCCGCCCGAGGAGCTGTCGCTGGCGGCCTGGGAGCAGCAGCTCCTCTCGCGCGTGGGGGCCGGGCGCACCGTGGCGGAGCTGGCCCGGGAGAGCGTGAAGCCCTTCGACGAGGTGCGGGCCTCGCTCTGCGGCCTCGTCGCGGCGCGGGTCCTGGACCGGCGCGGCTAGCTCGCCGCGGGGCCGCCACCGCGCCCGGCGGCGATCCGGTCCGGTCAGGCCTCGGTGGGATCGGCGCCGGTCGCGAGCGGCGGGATGCGCGCGGCCAGCGCCA
>JAJXVM010000291.1 GCA_021782135.1 Myxococcales bacterium
ACGCCCGCTACACGCTGCACGAGGGCGACAACATCGTGGTGACCGACGGCGACGAGGTGGCCGCAGGCGAGATCCTCGCCAAGATGCCGCGCGAGACCACCAAGACCAAGGACATCACCGGCGGTCTGCCCCGCGTGGCCGAGCTCTTCGAGGCCCGCAAGCCCAAGGAGCACGCGGTCATCGCCGAGATCGACGGCGTGGTCGCCTTCGGCAAGGACACCAAGGGCAAGCGCAAGGTGGTCATCACGCCCGAGGTGGACGGCAAGCTCCGCCCCGACCTCGCCAAGGAGTACCTGATCGGCAAGGGCAAGCACATCAGCGTCCACACCGGCGACCGGGTCCGCGCGGGCGAGGCGCTCATGGACGGCGCCGCCAACCCGCACGACATCCTCCGGGTGCTTGGCGAGAAGGAGCTGGCGCGCTACCTGGTGGACGAGGTTCAGGAGGTCTACCGGCTGCAGGGCGTCAAGATCAACGACAAGCACATCGAGACGATCGTGCGCCAGATGCTGCGCCGCGTTCGCATCCTCGATGTCGGCGACACCAGCTTCCTCGCCGACGAGCACGTCGAGAAGTTCGTCTTCGAGGAGGAGAACGAGAAGGTGATGAAGAACGGCGGGAAGCCCGCGCAGGGCGAACCGCTGCTCCTCGGCATCACCAAGGCCTCGCTCTCGACCGAGTCGTTCATCTCGGCCTCGTCGTTCCAGGAGACCACCAAGGTGCTCACCGAGGCCGCGATCAGCGGCAAGGTGGACTACCTGCGCGGGCTCAAGGAGAACGTCATCATGGGCCGCCTCATCCCGGCCGGGACCGGCCTCGGCGCCTACAAGCACCTCGACATCGAGGTCGAGACGCCGGTGGACGCCGTCGAGCAGGCGGAGGAGGCCCTGGCCGCGGCCGGGGGCGAAGAGTAGGGAAGCGACCTCCCGGCAAGACGAGAAGACGCGAGAGCCCGGTCTCCCCAGTGGGAGGCCGGGCTTTCACTTTTTGCCGGGCCGGGGGTGGGTAGACCGTGGACCGAAGCCGGCCGTCACTGTACGTGCGGGGACCCAAGAGGGAGCCCCCGCTCTTGATTCGCAGCAGTTTCGGTCGATTGCACGGGTTCCGGCAGGCCGCTTCGCGCCCGGGGCCCTGCGCGCTCGCGGCGCGTGCACATATTGGCAACTCCGAAGGCCGATGGTGTGCGCCCCTGCCGCCCCGAACCGAGAAGCCCAGTTTTCAAGCACGGATCCGCAGTAGTTGACTGTTGCAGTCCAGTTTCATAAACTGACGTTACGTAACCTACCCGAGGATGCCTGCCCCTCCAGCAGGCCCACGGACGACGGGTAGGGTGAGAGGACGTGATGAGGACGGCCACCCCCCAGCGCGGCAGCAGAGAGTTCGAAGAGCTCGCTCCCTACCTCAAAGCCGTGCGCGACTTCCCGCCGCTCTCCCGGGAAGACGAGCACGCGCTCGCCCTCCGCGCCAGCAAGGGCGAGGTGAAGGCGAAGCAGAAGCTGGTCCGCCACAACCTCGCGTTCGTGGTCGCCATCGCCCGCAAGCAACGGCGCGGCACGGTGCGGCTCGACGACCTGATCCAGGAGGGGAACGTCGGCCTGATGCGCGCGGTCGAGAAGTTCGATCCGCACGCCGGGACCAGGTTCTCGACCTACGCCGTGTGGTGGATCCGGGCGTACATCGGGAAGTACCTCAAGGAGGCGCGCAGCACCGTCCGGCCGCAGAGCGGGATGGTGGCGCAGCCCGACCTGTCGCTCGACAGCGCCATCGACGAGGAGGGGGACGTCACCCACCTCGAGCGCATCGAGGACGAGGGCCCCGGCCCCGAGGACACCTACCTGTCCTCGGAGGGGGACCGCGAGGTCCGCGAGGCGCTCCTCAAGGTGCGCAAGCGCATCGGCGAGCTCGGCTGGGACATCGTCCACAACCGGCTCGAACAGGACGCGCCGAAGACGCTCGAGGAGATCGGGAAGCGCTGGGGCGTCTCGCGCGAGCGCGTGCGCCAGGTCGAGCTCAAGACCAAGCAGTTCCTCAACCGCTACCTGGAGCCGGTGGAGCGCGAGGCGGCGGCCTAGGCGCCCTGGCCGCTCCATCCGCGGCCGTCCGAGGCCCGCGCCGTTTCCGTTCGGCGCGGGCCTCCTTGCGTCCGGTGCGTCCCAGGCCCGCGTCGGCCCGTCTTCACTCTTGGTGGCTGTAGGTCCGGCTGCTACACTTGCGCACCGCATGCCGGGAGTGCTCAAGGGAGGCGCGACGGTTCGCTCGCCGGGCGAGCCGGACCGCGCGCGAGGAGAGGAGCAGCGCGAGGCGCGTTGCCGGGCGGCGCTGGCCGAGGCGGAGGAGCGCGCGGCGGACCTCGTACGGACCGCGGCGCAGGACGCGGAGAGGCTCCGCGCCGAGGCGGTGGAGTCGGGCCGGCTGGAGGGCAGGTCCCTCGCGGCCTCGGAGCTGCTCTCGGCGGCGGCGGCGCGCGATCGACTGCTCGCGGAAGCCCGGGAGGAGCTGGTCGAGCTCGCGCTGGCGGTCGCGGAGAAGCTGCTTCGGCGCGTGCTCGCGGGGGACCGCGAGGCGGTTCGCTCGCTGGCGGAGGCGGCCCTGCGCGAGGCGCGGGGCCGCCGCGTGGTGCGCCTGCGGATCCACCCGGACGACGTCGCCGCGCTCGCGCCGGACCTGGACGGGCTGGCCGGGGCGCGGGGGGTGGAGCTGCTCGCCGACCCTGGGCTGCGCCCGGGAGACGCGGTGGCCGAGACGGAGGCCGGGGTGGCGGACGCCCGCATCGAGACCCAGCTCGCGGCGCTGCGACGGGCCCTGCGCGAGGCGCGCTGATGGACCGCGCCGCCCTGCTCTCGGCGGTGGCTCGGGCCCGCACCGTCTCGCTGCGGGGACGGGTGACGTCGGTCACCGGTCTCGCCATGCGGGCGGCGGTGGCCGGAGTCCGCACGGGCGAGATCGTGCAGGTGGAGCGCGGCGGCGGCCCGCCGCTCCTGGCGGAGGTGGTCGGCTTCGAGCGCGGCGAGGCGGTGTTGCTGCCCCTCGGCGACTCGGCCGGCGTGGGCCCGGACAGCTGCGCCGATCCGACCGGCCGGCCGCTCGCGATCTCCGTCGGTCCGGCGCTCCTCGGGCGCGTGCTGGACGGGCTCGGCCGCGCTGCCGACGGGGACCCTCCCGCGGAGGGGCTCGCCTCCTGGGAGGTGGACCGGCCCCCGCCGGCGCCCCTCGCCCGGCGCAGGGTCGAGCGGGTCCTGCCGCTCGGCGTCCGCGCCCTCGACGCGCTCCTGACGGTGGGAGAGGGGCAGCGCATCGGGCTGTTCGCCGGCTCGGGGGTGGGGAAGAGCACGCTCCTCGCGCAGATCGCCCGGAACGCGGACTGCGACCTGTGCGTGGTCTGCCTGGTGGGAGAACGCGGGCGCGAGGTGCGCGACTTCGTCGAGGACGCGCTCGGCCCGGAGGGCCGCCGCCGCAGCGTGGTCGTCGCCGCGACCAGCGACGCCCCGGCGCTGGTCCGCCTGGCGGCGCCGCGCGTCGCCACCTCCATCGCCGAGTGGTTCGCCGAGCGGGAGGGCCGCCGGGTGCTCCTCCTCGTGGACAGCCTGACCCGGTTCGCGCGCGCGCAGCGGGAGGTGGGCCTGGCCGCGGGAGAGCCGCCGGCGCGCCAGGGCTATCCCCCCAGCGTGTTCGCCGCCCTGCCGCGGCTCGTCGAGCGCGCCGGCGGACGCGCGCGCGGGACCATCACGGCGGTCTACACGGTGCTGGTGGCGGGAGGGGACCTCGACGAGCCCATCGCCGACGAGGCCCGCGGGATCCTGGACGGCCACGTGGTCCTCGATCGGCGGCTCGCCGAGGCCGGGCGCTGGCCAGCGGTCGATCCCCTGCAGAGCCTCTCCCGGCTCATGCCGGCGCTGGTGGAGGACCGGCACCGGGCCGCCGCCGCGCGGGTGCGGGCGCTGCTCGCGGCCTACGAGGCGCGCCGGGAGATCATCGCCCTCGGCGCGTACGTGCCGGGCGCCGATGCCCTCGCGGACGAGGCCATCTCGCGCATGCCGGCGCTCGAGCGATTCCTGGCCCAGGCGCCGCACGAGCGCGCTCCCTTCGAGGAGACCGTGGAGGCGCTGCTCGAGGTGGTCTCGTGAGACGGCGGGGGGAAGGGCTCCAGGCGCTCCTGCGGTTGCGCCGGGCGGAGGAGGAGCAGGCGCAGCGTCGGCTCGCCGCGGAGGCGGAGGCCGAGCGCGCCGCCGCCCAGCGGCTCGCCGCGGCGCTCGGCGCGGAGCCGGTGAGCTCGGCCGCGGCCCTGGCCAGCGCG
>JAJXVM010000292.1 GCA_021782135.1 Myxococcales bacterium
GCGGCCGCCCTCGAGGCCCGGCTGGAGCGGACGCGCGCGCGCGAGGAGGCGCTCGAGCGGGAGCTGCAGGCGTCGCGCGGGGCGCCGGGCCCGGCGATGCCGGCCGCGCCCGCCGTGAGGCTCGAGGAGGAGGGGGAGGACGCCGCCGCCCAGGCGAGCTGGCTGCTCCCGGTCTACACGCGGGAGTTCTACGACTCCCTAGAAGGCTGGGATCGGCGCATCCAGCGGGCCGCGTTCAAGCAGGCGCACCTGCTCGCGCAGGACCACCGCCACCCGAGCCTGCGCGCGCTGCCGCTGGAGGGGCTGCCGGGCTACTACCGGGTGCGGGTCGCCACCGACGTGCGGCTGCTCTACCGCCGCGGCGAGCGCCAGAACGCGGTCGAGATCCTATCGCTCATCGACCGCGAGGACCTCGACCGTTACGTCCGGCAGGCCAAGACGCGGCAAGGATAGAGGCCCGGCTTCACTCCGAGGGCTCGATGTCGCGGAGCGTCTCGTCCTTGCGGCCCCGGCTAGGAGAGCTTGCGGTAGACGCCCACCACCACCCCGAGCAGCATGGTGCTCCGAAAGTCCTCCCGGCGGACGTAGATGGGCGCCATGCGCGGGTTGGAAGGCTGGAAGCGGATCCGATCGCCCTCGAAATAGACCCGCTTCACGGTGGCCTCGTCGTCGATGAGCGCCACCACGATGTCCCCGTCCTCGGCGTGGAGCTGCTTCTTCACGAAGATGTAGTCTCCGGAGAGGATCCCGTCCCCGATCATCGAGTCGCCCTGGACGCGCAGCCCGTAGACCTTCTTGTTGGTGCCGAGGAAGAAGGAGTCCACCTCGACCGTGTCCTCGACCCGCTCCTGGGCCAGGATGGGTTGACCGGCGGCGACGCGACCGACGATGGGGATCTGGACGGTGCGGGAGGGGGCGCTGGCGCGCCGCCCGATGGGGATGACGTTGGAGCGCTCGTCCGCCTCTCCCCCGAGCGCCTGGCGGGCCGCCGTGGTGGGGATGAGGGCGCGGGACTTCACGCGATCGCGGGAGAGGAAGCCCTTGCGCTCGAGCGCCTTGAGGTGGTCGTTGACGCCGTTGGTGGAGCGGATGTCGAGCGCCTCGCCGATCTCGCGGATGGTGGGCGGGTAGCCGTGCGCCTCGATCTGCCGGGCGATGTACCGGAGCACCTCGAGCTGGCGGTCGGTCAGTCCGTTCATGACGCCTCCTGAACGGGAGTATACTGACTCCCCGTTCAGTCCGCCAGGAAAGGAACGCCCGGTGCCCGCGCCGCGCCTTCGGCGCCCGCCCGGTCAGCGCTTGAAGAGCCGCCGGACCGAGATCTTCCGGCGTGGGCGGCCGGCGAGCCAAAGCACCAGCCCGGCGCCGAACAGGACCCCCGCCAGGACGAGGGCCGCGCCGGCGAGGAAGGGCAGCCCCGGCCATCCGGACAGGGCGCGCGAGAGCACGAGGAACGCGCCGGCGGTGAGCCCGGAGGCGACCAGCCCGAGGAAGAGGGTCAGGGAGAGCGAGGAGAGGTTCTCGGCGATCCGGTCGAGCGACTCCGAGCGGACGTTCACGCGGAACTTGCCCGACTCGAGGTCCATCAGGATCTGCGAGAGCTGCGCCGGCAGGTCCTCGGCGAGCCCCTGCAGCTTGAGCAGCGACTTCATCAGCGTCCCCGACGCGTCGCCCGGGCTGAGCCGGGAGAGCAACAGCTCGCGCGCGTAGGGCAGGCCCACCTCGAGGATGTCGAGCTTCGGGTAGAGCCGCCGGATGATCCCCTCCACCGTGATCGAGGCCTTGGAGAGGACGGCGTACTCCTTGGGCACGTGGATCTTGTGCTTCACCGCGAGGTCGAGCAGGTCCCGCAGGAGCGTGGAGGAGCGGATCTCCTCGAGCCGGAGGCCGAGGTAGCGGTCGAGGATGGCGCCGATGTCGGCGCGGAAGGCGGTGATGGGCGTGTGGTCGGCCGGGACCCCGATCCGGTTCAGGATGCGGGCGACGGTGTCGGGGTCGCGCAGCGACACCGCCATGATCAGGGTGACGAGCGCCTCCTGCATCGGGCGGGTGAGCCGGCCCACCAGCCCGAAGTCGAGCAGCGCGATCCGGTTGCCGGGCAGGACGAGGATGTTGCCGGGGTGCGGGTCGCCGTGGAAGAGCCCGTCCTCGAAGAGCTGCCGGAAGGCCACCTCGATGATGGTCCGCGCCACGGCCTCGACGTCGTACCCGGCCTCGGCGGTGACCTCGCTCAGCTTCACGCCCTCCACGTAGTCGAGCGTGAGGACGGTGCTCGAGGAGAGCGCGTCGTGCACCTGCGGGATGACCACGTACGGGCGCCGGCGGGCCGCGGCGGCCATCCGCCGGGCGTTCTCCGCCTCGTTGGCGAAGTCGAGCTCCTCGTGGATGGCGCGGTCGAACTCCTCGACGATGCCGGAGGGAGTGTAGATGCCGGTCTCCTCGACCACCGACTCGACCAGCTGGGCCAGCACGTAGAGGAGCTGCAGGTCGGACTCGATGCGCTGCCGGATGCGCGGGCGCTGCACCTTCACGACCACCTGCGCGCCCCCGTGGGTCACCGCCCGGTGGACCTGGGCGATGGAGGCCGACGCCAGCGGGGACTCGTCCAGCCGCGCGAAGCACTCCTCCACCCGCCGGCCCAGGCCGCGCTCGATCTCCTTTCGGACCTCGGCGATGGGGAAGGGGGGCACCGCGTCCTGCAGCTCCGAGAGCTCGTCCACCCAGTACGAGGGCAGGATGTCGGGGCGCGACGAGAGCAGCTGCCCGAGCTTGATGAAGGTGGGCCCGAGGTCGAGCAGGAGCTGCCGGAAGCGGGCGGCGGTCTTGCGGCCGGGCTCCGCGCCGCCGGCGGGGGCCGCGGGGGCGGCGCCCGCCTCGAGCGGCGGCTCCGCCTCCGGCACCGGTCCGCCGTCGCGCCGGAGCAGCTCGCCGAGGCGGGTGCGATCGAGGTAGGCGCCGAAGCCGTGGCGGGCCACGACCTGGGCGATCTGCCGCAGGCGGTTCAGATCCTGGAAGGCCTCGCGGAGCATCGGCCGCGAATGTACCAGAGGCGGGGGGCGGCGCCGCCAACCTTCTCGCCGCCGTGCTAGAAGCGGGTGCGATGGCGGAGATCGCGACCCAGGCCACCCCGATGATGCGGCAGTACCTCGAGCAGAAGGCGAGGTACCCGGACGCGCTCCTGTTCTTCCGCCTCGGCGACTTCTACGAGCTCTTCCTGGACGACGCCCGCCAGGCCGCCGAGACGCTCCAAATCACGCTCACGGCCCGCGCCAAGGGGGACGAGAAGGTGCCCATGTGCGGCGTGCCCTACCACGCCGCGCGCGGGTACGTGGCGCGGCTGCTGGAGGCCGGCTTCAAGGTCGCCATCTGCGACCAGGTGGAGGAGCCGGGCAAGTCGGCGCTGGTGCGGCGCGAGGTGACCCGGGTGGTCACGCCCGGGATGGTGCTCGACGACCAGGTGCTCGACCCGCGCCAGGCGAGCTTCCTCGGCGCGGTGGCGCTCGCCGAAGGGGAGGGCGGCGGCCTGGCGCTCCTCGACGCCTCCACCGGCGCGCTCTCGTGCGGCGACGCCTCGACCGACGCGCGGCTGGTGGACGAGCTGCGCCGGGCCGGGGTCCGCGAGCTGCTCCTCGCGCGCGGCGCGGCCCGCGGCGCGCGGGCCGAGGCGCTGGCGCGGGCGGTGGGCGCCCCGGTCTCGGAGCGGGACGACGCGGAGTTCGAGCGGGCCGGCGAGAAGCTCTGCCGGCACCTGCGGGTCTCCTCGCTCGACGGCTTCGGGGTCGGGGACCTCGGCCCGGCGCTCTCCGCGGCCGCGGCGGCGCTGGCCTACCTCCAGGACACCCAGCGCGCGGCGCCGGTGCACGTGGACCGCCTCTCGCGGCTGGCGGTGGAGGAGGTGCTGGTGCTCGACGAGAGCACGCGGCAGAACCTCGAGATCGAGCGGACGCAGCTCGGGGGCAAGCGGAAGGGCTCCCTGCTCGGGCTCCTCGACCGCAGCGCGACCGCGCTCGGCGGCCGCCGCCTCGCCGAGTGGCTCCGGTATCCCCTGCGCGACGCCGCGGCCATCGGCGCCCGCCTCGACGCCGTGGAGGAGCTCTTCGGCTCGGCGCTCCTGCGCGAGGAGCTGGCGGCGCGCCTCGCGCCGGTGGGCGACCTCGAGCGGTTGCTGTCCCGGCTGGTGCTGCGGCAGGGCAACGCCCGGGACCTGCGGGCGCTGGCGGTGGGGCTCGCGGCCCTCGCGGCGCTGGCCGACGCGCTCGAGGCCGCGGGCGCCGCGCTGCTCCGCGGGGCCGG